>DAIEHO010000348.1 GCA_027353565.1 Propionibacteriaceae bacterium | reverse complement strand
AGGATGACCGTCGCGGACGCACCGATACGGGGCAGCAAGACCATGTTCATCGTGAGGAAGATCAGCCCGCACAGTCCGCCGACCCAGATCCACCACGGTTGAGACTCCGCCGTCGCCTGTAGTGGCAGCGGCGTTCGCGTGGCCACCAGCACGATGCCGAGGCCGAGCGTGCCGACTCCGAACGAGACCAGGGAGGCGAGCAGCGTGACGCCGACGTGGCGCGCGAGCCGGGTGTTGACGCCGGTCTGGATGGGGATGACCGCGCCCACGACCACCGCGAGGAAGACGGCGACGAGCGTCATGTGGTGGCTCGCGAGGCACGGGAGACGGTGCCGGTCACCATTCGGCGAAGCCGCCGTCCTCGTAGCGCCACGTCGGGTTCGACCAGCCGGTCCAGGCAGCCGCCGCCTTCCGTACGGCAGCCTCGTCGACCTCGATCCCCAGCCCCGGACCGGTCAGACGCGCGACCGAGCCGTCGGCGTAGTCGAAGACGCTCGTGTCGACCAGGTAGTCGAGCACCTCGGCACCGACGTTGTAGTGGATGCCGATGCTCTGCTCCTGGATGACGTGGCTGGCGGTGCAGAAGCCGATCTGCAGCGACGCCGCCAGGCCGATCGGGCCCAGGGGGCAGTGCGGGGCGAGCAGCGCGCCGTACGTCTCGGCGAGCGCGGCGATCTTGCGAACCTCCGTGATGCCACCGGCGTGGGAGAGGTCGGGCTGCACGATGCTGACGCCGGCCTCCAGGACCGGCCGGAACTCCTGACGCGTGTACAGGCGCTCACCCGTGGCGACCGGGATGCTGGTCGCGGCGACGACCTGACCGATCCTCGCGCTGTTCTCGGGCACGACAGGCTCCTCGATGAACAGCGGGCGCAGCCCGACGAGCTCGGCTGCGAGCCGTACCGCCGAGGGCAACGACACCCGTCCGTGGAAGTCGACCGCCACATCGCGGTCCGGGCCCAGCTCCTCGCGTGCGGCGGCGACGCGGGCCAGGACGCCGTCGATCTCTCGGGACGTGGCCAGGGGCGACATCCGGCCGGAGGCGTTCATCTTGACCGCAGTGAGGCCCGAGGCGACGCGTTGGGCGATCTGCTCGCGGATCTCGTTCGGCTCGTCGCCGCCGACCCAGGCGTAGACCCTGACCCGGTCGCGGACCGGACCGCCCAGGAGCTCGTGTACCGGTGCCCCGAGCGCCTTGCCCTTGATGTCCCACAGCGCCTGGTCGATCCCCGCCACCGCCGAGCCCAGGATCGGGCCGCCGCGGTAGAACGAGCCGTTGGACAGTGTCCGGTGGTGGTCCTCGATCCGCGTCGGGTCGCCGCCGACCAGCAGCTCGGCCAGCTGCGCCACGGCCGCCGCGACGGTCTCCGAGCGGCCCTCGCACGTCGCTTCGCCCCACCCGACGACGCCGTCGGAAGTCTCGATCCGGACGAACAACCATCGGGGCGCAACGAGGAACGTCTCTACACGGGCGATCGTCACCATGCGCTGAACCCTACGCGTTCCGGTGCCGTGGACCTCGCCCGGACAGCGCTCCTCAGGTAGGCCCGCGACTCGGCTGACGGGCGGCGCCCACGCACCGGGGACTGCGCCCGGCCACGCCAACCGGCCGGGTGCCTCGGACACGGTCGGCTAGCGTGCGGCGATCCGCACCGGGATGCGACGCGGCCCGAAGTGGCCCGGCGCGGTGTCGTACCGGCCGGGCAGTGTCGTGCCGCAGTCCGGGCAGCAGCCGTCAGGCGTGAGCCGGTAGCTGAGCAACCGGTACTGGTCGCGCTCGATGAGTGCGGCGTGGCAGGACGAGCAGTACGTGACCTCGCCGGGCCGGTGCGGGACGTTGCCCGTGTACACGTGGTGGAGCCCCTCGGCGAGAAGCACCTCGCGGGCCCGGATCAGCGTGGACGCAGGGGTCGGCGGTACGTCGAGCATTCGCCAGTCGGGGTGGAACGCCGTGACGTGGTGCGGTACATCGGGCCCGAGCTCCGACATCACCCACCGGCCCATCGCGTGGAGCTCGGCGTCGGTGTCGTTGTAGCCCGGGATGAGCAGCGTGGTGATCTCGACCCAGACGTCCGTCTCGTGCACGAGGTAGCTGAGCGTGTCCAGCACCGGGCGCAGCCTGGCGCCGGTGACCTTCTCGTAGAACGACTCCGTGAAGCCCTTGAGGTCGACGTTCGCCGCGTCCATCACGGAGAAGAAGTCGCGGCGCGTCTCCGGGTTCACGTACCCGGCGGTGACGGCCACCGACGAGACCCCGCGTTCGTGGCAGGCGAGGGCGGTGTCGATCGCGTACTCGGCGAAGATCACCGGGTCGTTGTACGTGAAGGCGACACTCCGACAACCCAGCTCGACGGCCGTTGCGGCGATGGTCTCGGGCGATGCCTGGTCCATGAGGCGGTCCATCTCACGTGCCTTGGACATGTCCCAGTTCTGGCAGAACTTGCAGCCGAGGTTGCAGCCGGCGGTGCCGAACGACAGGACCGACGTGCCGGGGTGGAAGTGGGCGAGCGGCTTCTTCTCGATGGGGTCGATGCAGAAGCCGGATGACCGCCCGTACGTCGTCAGCACCATCTGGTCGCCCTCACGGGCGCGGACGAAGCAGAAGCCTCGCTGCCCGTCGCGCAGGCGGCACTCGCGCGGGCAGACGTCGCACTGGATGCGGCCGTCCTCGACCGGGTGCCACCAGCGCGTGCTCATGTCTCCTCGAACGCCGTCACCGTGTAGTGGAACAGGCGGGCGTCGTCGTCCCACCATCCGGCCGGCAGCCCGGCCTTGCGGACGAGGTGGGAGAGGAAGTCGCCGGCGTGGGGCAGCTGCTCCCAGACCTGCGGCAGGAAGGTGCCGCGGTGGCTCCCGTACTCCAGGATGACGCCGTCGACCCGCGGGTGGAGCCGGGCCACGGCATCGGCGTGGTTCGCGAAGGGCAAGGGCTCGGGGGTGCTCAGGACCGAGACCTCGATGTGGGTCTCCCCGAGCTCGGAGGCTGTGAGCGGTGGGAACCGGGGGTCGTGGACGGCGGCGCTGACCGCGTTGGCGGCGACGTCCTCACGGAGCGGCCGGTAGGCCCTCAGCGTGCCGATGCATCCCCGCAGGGCGCCGTGCATGGTGAGCGTGACGAACGCCGCGCCCGGGGTGTCCAGCCACGCGTCCTCATGCCGTAGAGAGGACTCACCCGCTTCATCGGGGTGGTGGGCCGCTTCCCGGGTACCGAACGGCGGGGACGTGACGCCCAACCGTGCCGCAATGGCTCGCCGGGCGATGACGCACAGCACAGAGCCGGCGTCGGGTGGCACGAGGTCAGACATGGGTCCTCCTCAGTCGGAAGGCGGCGTAGCCGACGACGCTGTCACGGGTACCGGCCGTGTCGCCCGAGCTGCATGCGGACAGCAGCTCGGGCGCCCAGCTGTGCCGCTGGGCGGCGACGAGGGCGCCGTTGAGTGGGTATGCGCCACACGCACGATCGGGGGGGATGCCCCGGTCGAGCGCGATGATCCGCTCGATGGTGTCAGCGTCGAGTGCGGCCGCGTCGTCGTACGGGTGGTAGTGGCTCAGGTCCGTCGAGACCAGCAGCAACGTGCCGGGCAGACCCAGGGCGATCTCGATGGCGTCGGCGACCGTCGTCGGGTCGGCTGCACCGACAGCGACCGGCACGACCGGCACCCCCGGTGCGACGACCTGCAGGAACGGCAGCTGGACCTCCAGCGAGTGCTCCTCGGCGTGGACGTCGGGCCGTACCGACATGTGCGGCGCCTGCCGCAGCGCCGTGACCAGATCGGGATCGGCCTCCACCACGCCCAGCGGTGTCGCGAAGCCGTCAGCGCCGGACAGTGCCAGTCCTCCGACGTACACGCGGTGCGTCGGCCCGAGCAGCAGGATGCGGGTGGGCGGGTCGAGGGCCAGAGCCGCGTACGAGTACGCCGCGGTCGAGCCGGAGTAGATGTAGCCCGCGTGCGGTACGACGTAGCCTGCTGCCGGTACGGACTCGGGGCTGACCGCGTCGAGCAGCTCAGTGACGAGGTGTCTGAGGCGTGCCGGTTGCGCGGGGTAGAACTGCCCCGCTACGGCAGCTTGCCGTACGGTCATGCTGCCAATCTACGCCGCCCTCACGAGCGCGGCAGGTGCTTCGACGAGCCGTAACCCGTCGTACGAGACGACGGCGGTGGCTGACGGCCCGTAGCGCTGAGAGCCGACCACATGGTCCCGCCCGTGGGTGGGCAGGGACGGTCACATGGGGGTCTTGGCCGGCCGGAACGCCGTGGCGATGCCCTGGTCGACCCAGCGCCGGAGCTGCGGCAGCTGGAGAGCGCCCGTGTGGCGGCCGATCTCTTCGCCCTGCCACAGCAGCAGCAACGTCGGGATGAGGCGGGCCTCGTGCCTGGACTGCACCCGGCGCGCGTCCTCGACGTTGACCCTCACGAGCTTCATGCGTCCCGCGCGTTCGGCCACGACCCGTTCCAGGAGGGGGCCGACGAGACGGCTGGGCTGGGCCCAGGCGGCCCAGAGCTCGACGCAGACGAGGACCACGGTCGAGTCGGCGATGAGCGCGTAGTCCGAGTCCACCGCCTGCGTGATCCACGGCAGGAAGCCATGGCACTGCGTGCAGCGAGGAGCCTCGGATGCCACGAAGGGCACCTGGTTCTTCGTCCTGCAGGTGGCGCAGGTCACTGTTGAGGCGTCCATCTCACTCCTCGATGCCGATGAGGCCACGTTAGCCCCCCGCAGAGGGAGCGTGAGACGTCGGCGCGAGCGCGTCGCCGACAGCGACGCGGTGGAGACCGGAAGGCGAGGTGGCTCGGAGCCGCCTTCGCGAGGTCAGCGGAAGTCGCCGGGGTGCACCGTGATGAACGGGGCGAGCTGGGGATCCACCCAGTCGGGCACCGCGCTGAAGCCACGCCCGACACGGCAGTACACCTCGTACAGGTCCGTGGAGCGTACGTCGACGAACTCGATCGGCTCGCTGTACTCGTCCGGGCCAGGGTAGCGCTGGTAGCACGCGTACTCGGTGCCCTCTCGGCGCAGGATGAAGGTGCTCGAGTTGAAGTCGATGGTCGCGAGCACGCGCTCCTCACCGAAGCGGACGTCGGTGAGCGGCGAGGCGCCACGCAGCGGAACCTGCTTCGGCGGCAGC
>DAIEHO010000346.1 GCA_027353565.1 Propionibacteriaceae bacterium | reverse complement strand
GGTCGGGTGAGGACATGCTCCTGGTCATGCTCATCGACAACACGAGGACCACGCTCGGCATCCTCCTCAGCGTGGCGATCCCGAAAGCGCTGGCGACGCTCGAAGGATCACGGCGCTAGCGTTGGTGGACGTGCGCGAAGTCGTCCTCCTCGGTTCCACCGGGTCCATCGGGACCCAGACCCTCGACGTGGTGTCCCGGAACCGTGACCTGTTCAGGGTGACGGCACTCTCGGCCGCCGGTGGCCGCATCGACCTTCTTGCCCGGCAGGTCCGCGAGTTCGCGCCCACCGTCGTCGCGCTGCCGACGAGCGAGGCCGCGGACAGGCTGCGTGCCGCGCTGGGTACGGACTGTCCTGAGCTGGTCGTCGGTCCCGACGCCTCGACGCAGCTCGCCGAGCGCGACTGCGACGTCGTCCTCAACGCCATCACCGGCGCCGCGGGGCTGCGTCCCACGATGGCGACGCTGGCCCGTGGGACGACCCTGGCGCTCGCGAACAAGGAGTCGCTGGTCATCGGTGGCCGGCTGGTCACCTCCGCGGCGGCGCCCGGGCAGCTCGTCGCCGTCGACTCGGAGCACTCCGCGTTCGCCCAGGCACTCCGTGCCGGGCGGTCCGACGAGGTACGTCGCCTCATCCTCACCGCCTCAGGCGGCCCCTTCCGCGGACGTACCGTCGACGAGCTCCGCGACGTCACGGTCGACCAGGCGCTGGCCCATCCCAACTGGTCCATGGGTCGCGTCATCACGATCAACTCCTCGACGCTGGTGAACAAGGGCCTCGAGCTCCTCGAGGCGCACCTGCTGTACGACGTCGCGCTGGACGACATCACCGTCGTCGTCCACCCGCAGTCGATCGTGCACTCGATGGTCGAGTACGTGGACGGGTCGACGATCGCGCAGTGCTCTCCGCCGGACATGCGGCTGCCCATCGGCCTCGCTCTCACGTGGCCCGACCGCCTGCCCGGGGTCGCAGAGCCGTGTTCGTGGACGGACCCGACGTCATGGACGTTCGAGCCGCTGGACAACGAGACGTTCCCCGCCGTCGGCCTGGCTCGGGCCGCGGGCGCGGCTTCAGGCACGGCACCGGCGGTGTACAACGCGGCCAACGAGGCTGCGGTCGACGCGTTCTGCGAGGGCCGGATCGGTTTCCTCGAGATCACGAGCACAGTGCGCAGCGTGCTCGATGAGCACCTCGTACAGACCCCCGACCTAAAATCGACTACAGGAGCCGCCTGGATCCCCGACGGCGACTTGACCATCGAGGCCGTCCTGGCGGCTGACTCGTGGGGCCGGCGTCGTGCTGAGGCCCTCACGCGGAAGGAGTCCGAGTGACCGTTGTCTGGGCCGTACTGGCCGGGCTGGGCTTCTTCGCGCTCATCATGGCCTCGATCGCACTGCACGAGGTCGGTCACCTGGTGCCGGCGAAGCTGTTCGGCGTCAAGGTCCCCATGTACTTCGTGGGGTTCGGCAAGCGCATCTGGTCCTTCCGTCGCGGCGAGACCGAGTACGGGATCAAGTGGCTGCTGCTCGGGGGCTACGTACGGCTGGTCGGCATGTACCCCCCTGGCGACGCCGGTCGGAAGGGTCGGCTCGCCGAGTGGGCCGACGAAGCGCGCGAGGCCGAGCGGGACGACATCACCGAGACCGACATCCGTGCCGGGCGGCTGTTCTACCAGAAGAAGACCTGGCAGAAGCTGGTCATCATGGCCGGCGGGCCGGTCATGAACATCCTGCTCGCCTTCTTCATCTTCCTCGGGATCAACCTCACGTACGGGCAGCAGCAGCAGACGCTCAGCATCGCCACGGTCACGGACTGCCTGTCGCCGGCTCCGGCCGCGTGCGTCGCCCCTCCGGCGAAGCAGGCGGGCATCCAGGTCGGTGACACCGTCGTCGCTCTCAACGGGACGAGCGTGACCTCGTGGCGTGACCTCGTGGTCCTCGTCCGTGCGGAAGGCCAGGGGCCGCTGACCTTCACGGTCGACCGTCCGGGGCAGGGCCGGATCACACTCCCGACCGTCCATGGTGTCCTGCGCCAGGTCGCGGACCTCAACGACCCGACCAAGACGGTGACCGCCGGGTTCGCCGGCATGTCGAGCGGGGTGGCGACCGTCAAGGTCGGGCCGGTCGGGACCGCGGAGGGCATGTGGACGATGACCACGCAGAGCGTGAGCGCCCTGATCACCTTCCCGCAGAAGGTCTTCACCACCGGCTACGACCTCGTAACCGGCAAGCCGCGGGACGTCACCGGACCGATCAGCGTCGTCGGCGCGTCGGTGGTCGCCAGTGAGATCGCCACCACGAACCAGCTGACCCTGGGCAGCCGTATCGCCTCGTACTTCTCGCTGCTTGGTGCTGTGAACCTGTTCGTGGCCATCCTCAACCTCGTACCGCTCCTGCCGTTCGACGGCGGGCACATCGCCGGGGCGCTGTGGGAGGCGTTGCGCAGGGCGCTCGCACGTCTGTTCAGGCGTCCCGCGTACGGCTTCTTCGATACGGCGCGTCTTTTGCCGGTGGCGTATGTTGTGGGGGCGTTCCTCGCGATCGCCGGCGTCATCCTCGTGGTGGCCGATATCGTGAGTCCCATCCGCATCTTCTGACCGAGGAGCCGACTTCGTGCCCGTGACCCTGGGGATGCCCAAGCCTCCTGTACCCGTGCTCGCCACGCGGCACCCGACCCGCCAGATCAAGGTCGGCAAGGTGCTCGTGGGCGGCGACGCCCCGATCTCCGTGCAGTCCATGTGCACGACGAAGACCACCGACATCAACGCGACCCTCCAGCAGATCGCGGAGCTCACCGCAGCCGGGTGTGACATCGTCCGCGTGGCTGTCCCGAGCCAGGACGATGCGGACGCGCTGCCGATCATCGCCAAGAAGTCGCAGATCCCGGTCATCGCCGACATCCACTTCCAGCCGAAGTACGTCTTCGCGGCGATCGATGCCGGATGTGCCGCCGTACGCGTCAACCCCGGCAACATCAAGGCGTTCGACGACAAGGTCGGTGAGATCGCTCGCTACGCGAAGGACGCCGGCGTGTCGCTGCGGATCGGCGTCAACGCCGGGTCGCTCGACAAGCGGATCATGGACAAGTACGGCTCAGCGACACCCGAGGCGCTCGTCGAGTCCGCGCTGTGGGAGGCGTCCCTGTTCGAGGAGCACGACTTCCGCGACTTCAAGATCTCCGTGAAGCACCACGACCCGGTCGTCATGGTCCGCGCGTACGAGCTCCTGAGCGAGGCCTGCGACTACCCGCTGCACCTCGGCGTGACGGAAGCCGGACCGGCGTTCCAGGGCACGATCAAGTCCGCGACCGCGTTCGGCGCGCTGCTGAGCCAGGGGATCGGCGACACGATCCGGGTCTCGCTGTCCGCTCCGCCCGTCGAAGAGGTCAAGGTCGGCATCAAGATCCTCGAGTCGCTCAACCTGCGGCCGCGCCACCTCGAGATCGTGTCCTGCCCGTCCTGCGGGCGAGCGCAGGTCGACGTGTACAAGCTGGCCGACGAGGTCACGGCCGGGCTCGCCGGGATGAGCGTGCCGCTCCGCGTGGCCGTCATGGGCTGTGTCGTCAACGGTCCCGGAGAAGCACGCGAGGCCGACCTCGGTGTCGCGTCCGGCAACGGCAAGGGCCAGATCTTCGTCCGTGGCGAGGTCGTACGAACGGTCCCGGAGGACCAGATCGTCGAGAACCTCATCGCCGAGGCGCAGCGCCTCGCGGAGGAGATGGGCGAGACGTCGGGAGCGCCGATCGTCACGGTGGGCTGAATGTCGCAAAGTGTCCGGACGCTCACCAACGAGGACTTGCCGAAGGTCACGGAGCTGCTGAACAGGCGACCGTTCGAGAACGTGTTCGTCGCCTCGCGGATCCGTACCGGCGGCCTCGAGGCGTTCATGCTCGGCTGCGACGTCTGGGGCTACGAGGAGGACGGTGAGCTGGTCTCGATCCTCCATCACGGTGCCAACATGGTGCCCGTCAACGGGACGCCCGACGCGCTCGACGCGTACGTGACCCGCATCGGCCCGATCCGGACCTGCGCCTCGATCCTCGGCGTCGCCGACGAGGCGCTGAGCCTGTACGACAAGCTGTGCCGCAAGTGGCCCGGGGCCTGGCAGCGGCCACGTGAGATCCGCGCCTGCCAGCCGCTGATGGTGATCTCGGGACCGCCGACCGTGCCGGGCGACCCGCGCGTGCGCAGGGTGGGTCCAGCGGACGCAGAGAGCTACTTCGAGGCCGCCGTGGCGATGTACACCGAAGAGGTGGGCGTATCCCCCCTCGACGGGACCAACGGCTACCGCTGGTACGTGGACCGGCTGCTCGAGACGGGCTGCGCGATGGGGATCGTCGAGGACGGCCAGGTCATCTTCAAGACCGACGTCGGCTCGGCGACGACGACCACCTGCCAGGTGGCCGGGGTGTGGCTGCGGCGCGACCTGCGTGGCAAGGGCCTGTCGACACCGGCGATGGCTGCCGTCGTCGACCTGTGCCGTGAGCAGTGGCAGAACGTGACCCTGTACGTGAACGACTACAACACGGTCGCCCGCGCCCTGTACCGGCGGGTGGGGTTCGACGAGGTGGGCGCTCTCGCGACGGTGCTGTACTGACGCGTCAGGGCTGGATGACGAAGAACACCAGACAGGCCGATCCGAGGACCATCAGTGCGATGACGGCCAGCGCGACCCACGCGGCGCGGGTCACGACGCGAGACGGGCGCCGGTGGTGGTCACGCCCACCGGTGTCATCCGGTGCGTGCGTCTCGCGGCGAGCGGTTCGTTGGCGGTGTCGTCGTGCTCGTGGGCCTGCATCACCCCACGAGGGTACGCGACGCCGGCCATCCCTCGTCGTCCACCGTGTCGGCACCCACCTCGCCACCCCATCACGGTGCGAGCCGGTGGCTTCCGTCCATCCGGTCCGGCCCCCGTCACCGACCGGCCGGCACCGAGACCGCGGGCAGGTTCGGCCGCTCGCTGTCACAGGTCGCTAGGCTTCGGCACTGAAATCCCAT
>DAIEHO010000342.1 GCA_027353565.1 Propionibacteriaceae bacterium | reverse complement strand
CCCACCTTGCGGGTCTCTGTGGTCGGCCTCTCGTCGGCATGGATATCTTGATCGTTCATATCGGACTCATCGGCAACGGACTCAGCACTCATTGGCTCACCGTAACGCGGTCATGTTTCCGTGATGAAAACGTCCACCAGGTGTGCGCTGTGTGTCGGCATGGGAGCCACGCGTGCTATCGCCGCACGGGACGCCACCCCGCCGCGGACTGTCGCCAGGCCATGACACCATGGTCGTGTGCAGCCGGGAGCCGAAGACGTCGTCGAAACCCTCCGATCACGCGACGAGATCGCATGACCGAGACGGGGTCCATGACGTGCTACCGGCACGCCGGCGTCGCGGCGGGGGTGGTGTGCACACGCTGCCACCGTCCGATCTGTCCTGCCTGCATGGTCGACGCCGCCGTTGGCTTCCAGTGCCCCGAGTGCACGCGGCAGGGAGCGCGCGAGACGAGGCAGGGGATCCTTCCGTACGGCGGACATCCCAGCCGTGACCCTCGCCTCACGTCCATCGTGCTGATCGCCATCAACACCCTCGTCTGGCTGGTGGTGAGCCGGGGATCGATCGGTGACCACCTCGGTCTCGTGCCGCGCGGCATCTGCATCGCAGCGAACGACCCGTCGTCCTACTACCCGGGCGCCCTACAGGCGGCCTGCGTGGCGAACGGGGACGTGTGGGTCGCGGGCGTCTCCAGTGGCGCGTGGTGGCAGGTCGTCACCTCCGTCTTCACGCACATCCAGTTCCTCCACCTGCTGGTCAACATGGTGTCGCTGTACTTCATCGGACCTGTCCTCGAGAGGGTTCTCGGGCGCGTACGGTTCCTGGCCGTGTACGGGATCGCCGGTCTGGCGGGGTCGGCAGCCGTCATGTGGCTGACGAACCCCGACACCTCGAGCGTCGGCGCGTCCGGCGCCCTGTTCGGTCTCATGGGTGCGATCCTCGTCCTCACGTACAAGACGAAGGGCCACTACAAGCAGGTCCTGATCATCCTCGGCGCCAACGTCGCGTACGACATGTTCTACCTCGGCACGATCTCCTGGCAGGCCCATCTGGGCGGCCTCGTGGCAGGCCTCGTGGCGGGCTGGGCCATCGCGTACGCGCCACGGGAGCGGCGGCACCAGGTCCAGCTGTACGCACTGTCCGCGCTCACGATCGTCACGCTCGCGGCCATCGTGGCGAAGTCCCTGCTGCTGGGCTGAGGCGGCCGTGGGCGTGCGACCTGCTGCGGTGGCGCTCCTCCCGGCGTCGCCGGGTGTCTACCGGTTCCGCGACGCCCGAGGGGTCGCCCTGTACGTCGGACGCGCCGCTGACCTGCGCCGCCGCGTCTCGTCGTACTGGGGTGACCTCCGCGGCCGGTCGCACCTGCGGCGGATGGTGCCACAGGTCGCAGCGGTCGAGGCGCTCGTCTGTGTCTCAGAGCACGAGGCGGCTTGGGCGGAACGGATGCTCCTCGAGCACCGCAAGCCGAGGTGGAACCGCATCGCAGGTGGGCTCGAGAACCCTGTGTACGTCCGGGTGGACACCTCGGCGCCGTCCATCGCCGTCGTCCATGAACCGCCCGAGGCGGACGGAGTGCGCTGGTACGGCCCCTTCCTCGGTGGGACCGCCACGCGGCTCGCCGTGGCCGGGTTGGCGCGCGTCTACCCGATGGCCTACGCACGCAGCCACCTCACCGGCACCGAACGCGACCTCGCCCGGATCCACGGTGTCGCGCGGGCCGACGCGAACGCGCTGGTCGAAGCCGTCGACCAGGTGCTTCGCCGAGACCCCGCCGCGGTGGCAGCGGTACGGTCGGCCCTCGTCGCGAGACGGGAGGCCGCCGCCGGCTGCGAGCAGTACGAGCTGGCCGCCCGCATCCACGAGGAGCTCGGCGGCCTGGAGTGGCTGGTCGCGCCCGTACGGCTGTTCCGTACCGACACCGACCTGGTCGGCGTCGCCGACGGCATGCAGGTGACCCTCGCGTTCCGGTCAGGCCGGCTCCGCACCTGGGAGCAGTCTCGTCCCACCACCGAGATGGTCGCGCCGCCGGACTGGGCCTCCACCATGACCAGCAACGCCCTCCTGGCGGCGACGCTCGCTGCCCATCCGGTGCGCTGAGTCGGGCCGGCGCCCACCGTCCGGCGGGCCGTGCCGACTCCGTATGCTCGGTCGTATTCAGCATCGTCCCGAAAGGACTCCCGTGACCGGACTGACGTCATCGCTCCGCAGGGACGGGTACGAGCTCCACTGGCGCAGGGCCGGAACCGGGGGACCGCTGGTCCTCCTCCACGGCATCACGGACAGCAGCGCGTGCTGGGACCGGGTGATGGCCGAGCTGTCCGACGAGTTCGACATGGTTGCCACCGACGCTCGTGGCCACGGACGCTCCTCGAGGTGGCCCGCCACCATGCGCAACGCGGACATGGCCGACGACGCAGCGGCGGTGATCCGGGAGGAGTTCGGAGCAGCTGTCGCGGTCTGGGGCCACTCCATGGGTGCCGCGACGGCGACGTTGCTCGCCCAGCGCCATCCGGACCTGGTGTCGGCGGTCGTCCTCGAGGACCCGCCCTACGCGATGACCCCGCCGCCTCCGGGCGCCCACGGCATCCCATCGGAGATGAGGACCGCGATCGTCGAGATGCTGCGCGCGCTGCGGGAGGCCCCCGCCTCGGAGCGCCTTGCCCTCGCC
>DAIEHO010000331.1 GCA_027353565.1 Propionibacteriaceae bacterium | reverse complement strand
GATGATGCCCGTCAGCCGGGCGTTGACGTAGTCCTTGTGACCGATCGCGCGGTAGGCGCGGGCGACGACGTCCGGTTCGTGGCGCTGGAGCCACATGAGCTTCGGGATGTTGTACGTGGCCGCCAGGCGGTTGCCGGTGATGCGGTACGCCTCGTCGTCACCGAACGTTGCGCTCAGCTCGTCGGCCTCCGCGGACGCCCGCTGGTCGGCCCAGATCATCGCGGGGCGCAGTGGGGCTCCGGTGTGGTCCACCAGGACGACGCACATCATCGTGCCGCCGACACAGATCCCGGTCACCGCGGACGGAGGCGTGCCGGTCGTGTCCAGGAGGTGGCGGGTGGCCTCACAGACGGCCCGCCACCAGTCCTCCGGGTTCTGCTCGGCCTCGCCCCTCGTGCCGTACGCGGTGGCGTACGGCACGGTGGCCGAGCCGACCACCGTTCCGTCGAGCGCGTGCAGAGATGCCTTGTCACCCGATGTTCCCAGGTCATGAGCAATCAGCACGTCAGCCTCCGGAGTCGACGGCGGAGTGCGCCTCCGCCCCCACCGGTCACGATGTCAGTCGGACAGAACAGCCGCGATCGTTCGGATCGTTGATGATCGTCCTGTCACGTAGGAAATCGATTTCATTCGAGATCGATTCCAGATGCTAAGCGCAGGTCTCCGGTGCCTGTCAACCCGCGATGACGGAGTGATGAAATCGTTATCAGGAGCCGGGACCACGACACGGCACCAGCGCTGGGAGGGGCTGTGACCGTTCGTCATCACCCCGCCCCGCGACTCAGGAAGTGCGGTGCACGGCGTCCTGGTTGCGTGCAATGTGCGCCCTGAGACGGCTGAGCCAGGCTCTCCTCGGCAGTGGAGGGGATAAGGCTCGGATCGCCGGAGCGGAGCGCCGCCGTGAACGCTGTCACGAGCGCGCCGACTCCCTCGCCATGACCCGGATCAGGTCAACCGACGTCCCAGGCCTCCGCCGGCGACAGCGTCACCAGGCTGGTGACCGTCAGCTCGGGGATCCGGCTGCCGATGAGGCCCTGTCCGCGCTCGTTGAGGAGCCCTTCGTGGATGAGGAAGCCCTGTGGGGCGCCCACGGCGCGTACGAAGTCGATCGTCTCCGCCATGGCCGCCCATGGCCCGTAGGCAGGGATGGCCACCACATCGACGCCCTGCGGAACCTCGGCGAGGCTGTCGCCGGGATGGAAGAGCGTGGGGCCGCCGGAGGCGGAGATGACCAGGCCGACATTGCCGATGCGCGGAATGTCGCGATGGATGACCGCGTGCAGTCCGCCGACAGCAGCGATCGTCACGCCGCCGAGCTCGACCGTGGAGTCCGCCCCCAGGGGGCGGGCGCCGGCGAGGGGGACCTTGTCGATGACCTGAGGCTCCACGTACACGAGTGCCTGGGGGTTGGCCGCGAGCAGTGCCGGAACGTGCTCAGGGTCGACGTGGTCGGGATGCTGATGGGTGATGAGCACCGCATCCAGGTCGGTCAGCGAGTGCCAGGCATCGGAGAAGTTGCCGGGGTCGATCAGCAGCCGCCGATCGGCGACCTCGACGAGTACGGCCGAATGGCCACAGTGCGTGATCCGCATAGCCACACCCTGCCACGAAGTGTGCAACGGCGCACCGCCCCATGAGCGTCGACCCTTGTCAGGGCAGCAGTTCGGGCTTCATCTGGCGCGATGTGTACACGCTGTTGATCTTCGTCCCGTCGAGCCAGGCCGTGAGCCTGGCCGCTTCGACGTCGAGGGCCCGGACCGCGTCCTCGGGGAGCGCGTGGCGCGTCATGACCTGCACGCGCCCGCCTTGGTCCTGCACCCAGCAGCCGACGACGCGCCCGTCCCACCACGCCGTCGTACCGCCGTTCCCGTTGGCGTCGAACAGGTGGGGAGCGTCCTCCGGGGCGAGGTAGAAACCCCGCGACTTCCAGCCCATCGTGGTGGCGTCGAGGACCGGCAACAGGGCCGCCCACGGTTCGACAGGCGACTCCTCGGCGAGGTCGCCCGGCAGCACGTATCCCACCTGGTCGTCATCGAGGTCGACCTCGACCGCAGCGATGTCCGCCAGTGCCGTACGGACGATGCCCTTCGTCGCCCCGAGCCACCACACGATGTCGTCCTGCGTGCCGGGTCCGAAACGGTCGAGCCAGCGGTGGACGAGCTCCGCGTACCCCTGTCTCGGCTCGACCGGCTCGACCGGCTCCCCCAGCCAGTCCTTCATCATGTGCCAGCGCGGCCGCGGGTTCGTCCACTCCCCGACGGGCACCCCCCGGGTCAGCCGGCCCCGCAAGCCCAGGAGCGTGCAGACCCACGGAGAGACCTGTACGGCCTGTCCCCAGGTTCCCCTGCCGACCTGCACCTGGCCCCGGACCATCGGCACGCGCTCGCGGATCTCCGCGTTGGACAGCGCGCCGGCCGCGGTGACGGCCTCTGCGACCTGCTGGCAGGCCCGGTCCAGCCACGCCTCACCGTCCGTGGCGAGGCCGTTGTCCGTGACCGCGCGGATGATGCGCGACGACAGCGCCGCAGCCACGCGGTCCGACGAGCTTCCCAGTGCCGCCGGGACGAGGTCGCGCGGGAACGCGAACAGGGTGCGCCGCATGGCGAGCTGCTTGACCAGGCAGCGGTCCTCGTACAGGGCGCGGTCGACGTCAGCGACCGTCACCCCGTCCACGCGGGCCGCCACGGCGAGGTGGACGGACGCGGCCTCGGTGGAGTGCAGCGCCACGACCGCCCTCGCAGCGGCCACGGGATCGGACACCCGATGCTGCGGAGCCACGGCGTGCCGCCGCGCGAGCCGCGTGCGGCGTTGCTCGTCGGAGATGTGCGGCCGTGCCATGCGCACAGCCTGCCAGGACGCTCCGACAGTTCGCGGTCAGGCCAGGAGTGCGCCGAGAACGCGCCCCGCCTGTACGGAGTCGTCGTGGCTCACGTCGAGGTGGGTGACGGCCCGCACCTGGTGGGCTCCGACGGCGGAGATCGCGAGACCCCCCTCGCGGGCCGCGGCCACGACCTCGGCAGCCGTCTTCGAGCCTGTGTGCACCACGACGATGTTGGTCTCGACATCGTCGACGTCGACAGCGCTCGGGGCCAGCTCGGCGACTGCCTCCGCCAACGCCCGGGCCGCGGCGTGGTCGTCGGCGAGACGCTCGACGTTGTGGTCCAGCGCGTACAGCCCCGCGGCCGCGAGGATCCCCGCCTGGCGCCAGCCACCGCCGAGCCGCTTGCGTTGGACCCGGGCGCGTGCGACGTTCTCGGCCGAGCTCACGAGCACCGAGCCTACCGGCGCGCCGAGGCCCTTGGACAGGCACAGCGTCACGGTGTCGGCGATCGCGCCGTACTCCTCGAACGCAACGCCCGTGG
>DAIEHO010000292.1 GCA_027353565.1 Propionibacteriaceae bacterium | reverse complement strand
CAGCCGGCGTGGGCATCATCGCCCGGGTGCCGTTGGCCAGCGGCCTGCTCACCGGCAGGTACGACGAGTCGACGACGTTCGCGGCCGATGACCACCGTACGTACAACCGCTCCGGCGAGTCGTTCGACGTGGGCGAGACCTTCTCGGGCGTGCCCTTCGAGGTGGGTGTGGCCGCGGCCCGCGAGGTCGCCGCGCTCACGCCGGCCGGAGCCACGACCGCACAGCTCGCACTGCGATGGATCGTCGACCAGCCCGGGGTGAGCGTGGTGATCCCGGGAGCGCGGACCGCGGCGCAGGCCACCGCCAACGCGAAGGCGGCCGATCTCGCCCCGCTCGACGACGCGACACTGTCGGCGATCGAGGCGATCTACGACGAGCGGATCCGCGAGCACGTGCACGCCAGGTGGTGACGCGCCCCCCGCGGAGTCGTACGGCTCTCGCGCCATCACGGCGGCCTGGGGCCGCAGACCAGACCATGAGGAGCACCAGATGAAGATCGCTGTCACCGGAGGTTCCGGCAAACTGGGACGTACGGTCGTGTCCGTGCTGCGCGAGGCGGGGCACGACGTGCTGAACGTCGATGTCGCCGGCACGCGCGGCCCGGGCTTCCTGAGGGTCGACCTCACCAGCTACGGCGAGGTCATCGACACGGTGTTCGGCGAGAACGACACCTCGGCCGGCCCCGACCAGGCTTCGACGCCCGTGTTCGACGCCCTCGTCCACCTCGCCGCCATCCCCGCGCCGGGCATCCTCAGCGACGTGGCGACGTTCCACAACAACATCCTCAGCACGTTCAACGTGTTCCAGGCCGCGCGCCGGGCAGGTATCAAGAACATCGTGTACGCGTCGAGCGAGACCGTGCTCGGGCTGCCGTTCGACGTGCCGCCGCCGTACATCCCGGTCGAC
The DNA here is from genome assembly GCA_027353565.1 of Propionibacteriaceae bacterium. Taxonomy (GTDB): domain Bacteria; phylum Actinomycetota; class Actinomycetes; order Propionibacteriales; family Propionibacteriaceae; genus Fen-668. The sequence continues at coordinate 1,520 of DAIEHO010000292.1, read as the reverse complement.
GAGGAGTACCCGGCACGTCCCGAGAGCATGTACTCGCTGGTCAAGCACCTCGAGGAGACGATGGCGATCGAGCTGACGCGCTGGGACCCGACGCTCAAGATCATCGCTCTTCGCTTCTCGAACGTGAAGAACCCCGAGGACTACGCGGAGTTCCCGAGCTTCGACGCGGACGCCACGCTGCGGAAGTGGAACCTGTGGGGCTACATCGACGGGCGCGACGGCGCCCAGGCCGTGCTCAAGGCCCTGGAGCTGGACATGACCGGCTTCGACCGGTTCATCATCGCCGCCGCGGACACGGTCATGTCACGCTCCAATGCAGAGCTGGTCGCCGAGGTCTTCCCCGACGTTCCGCTCAAGGGCGACCTCGGCGAGCACGACACGTTGCTGTCGATCGACAAGGCCCGCCGCATCCTGGGATTCAGCCCTCAGTACTCCTGGCGCTGACCTGCGTCCGGGGGACGCGGGCAACGGTACGAGCCCGGACGTCGGTCGACACGGCTCTCGAGACGAATCTGACGCTCTCCCGGTGTGGGTGACGCCTGAACGTGACAAACCCCGTGCGATCTCTCGGCGCGTGCCGGGCACCCTGCCGGCTCGTCCGCGAGTCGCCTCCAACCGCCGTCCGCAGGGGAGCGACATGGGAAGGAGGGTCCCACGCGTGCGGCATCTGACTTGCCGAGGAGTGAGCATTCGGCTCGGGATCGAAGAACCCATCGGTGGAGTACAACCGCCGAAGTTGCGCTCTCATGGGAGCCTCAGCGCGCCTGTGACGCACGAACGTCCGAAGTTGCGCTATTCGGCGCTCGAAACGCACTCGGAAGCGCAACTTTGGCGGACCGTTACGTTGAGAGCGCCGACGAGGTCAAAATGAGCGGAACTTCAGCGATCCGGCTCCATCCGGTTGTGCCGCTCACCTCGAGCGTCAGTGTGAGCGTCCCCGTGTCGACAGGGCCCGGGATGCTCTGGTCGCTGGTGTGCGCGGTCGGCCTCAGGGACGCGTCGTGGGGCGCTGCTCGCCGTACGACGTCCGTCGGCGGAGCAGCAGAAGCCGGTGTGACCGCCGAGACGCTGCCGGGCGGCCGGATCGCGCAGGTGCTGCACGTGGGGAGCTATGACCAGTTGGAGGCGACGTACGGGCGGCTGACGCCGTGGCTCGCCGGGCAGGGGCTGACGCCCGGACCGATGATGTGGGAGACGTACCTCACCGAGTATGACGCCGCCGTCCCCGAGGCCACACGAACCCTGATCCAGTGGCCGCTCGCCTAGTTGACGTGGGCCTCCGGACCGTGACCCGACCCGCTGGGTCCGGACAGCCCCGCAGCGCGTCCCCGGCGTTCCTCTACGCTCTTTGGCGTCCTGCGGACCGTCATGGCATTCGGGGCCGTGCGTCGCTCGGCCGCCAGACCGACGCCGGGACACCGATCGGTCAGAGCCCTGCCGTAGCAGTCGCCTCCAGCGCCGGAAGCGCCGCGCCGAGCGACGCGACCTGCTCGTCATCCAGATCGGCGAGCAGTGCCGCC
>DAIEHO010000009.1 GCA_027353565.1 Propionibacteriaceae bacterium | reverse complement strand
TCGTCGCGAGTAGCGGCCCACCAGGAGCCCGATGGCAAGGGCGATCGAGCAGAACAGCACGACCAGCCAGGAGCTCACGGCCTGATCCTATGCAGAAGGCCGCCGGCCGAACGCCGATGCAGCCCTTCCCGTGGCTCCGTCTACCAAGGGTTCGGCCGTCGTTAACCTTGACGTCGCCCAACCGCACCCAGGTCGCGCGACCACGCGCCGTACGGTGAGCCACCGCAGGGCAAGACATCTATGCTGAGGACCGCGGCGCCGGGCACCGCAGGCTTCGGAGGACAGGCAGGACATGCGAGAGACCTACCACGGGCAGCTGGACGCCATCGTCGTGTCCCTTGTCGGGCTCACGGAGACCGTGGCGGATGCGGTGAACCGCGCCACCCGATCCCTTCTGAACGCGGACCTGCCCCTGGCGGAGCAGGTGATCTCCGACGACCGGATCATCGACGCCGCCCATGACGACATCGAGCAGCGCGCGTTCGCGCTCCTGGCACGACAGTCGCCCGTCGCCGGCGAGCTCCGCACGATCGTGGCCGCGCTGCGCATGACCAACGCACTGGGCCGCATGGGCGACCTCGCCGCGCACATCGCGAAGGTCGCTCGGCTTCGCTACCCCGACACGGCTGTACCGGATGCGCTGCGCGAGAACTTCCGAGCCATGGCGACCCTGTCCGAGTCGATGGTCCGGACGGCGGCGACGACGTTGCGCGACCGCAACGTCGAGAACGCCGCCCAGCTCGCCGAGGACGACGAGGAGATGGACGAGCTGCGTGCCTCGCAGTTCCGTGTCCTGCTCAGCGACGACTGGAACGAGGGCGTCGAGAAGGCCGTGGACGCCGCACTGCTCGGCCGCTACTACGAGCGCATCGCCGACCACGCCGTCAACATCGGAAGCCGCGTCATCTACCTCACCACCGGCAGCGCCCCCGAGGGTGACATGTGGCCCAAGGCCTGACCACGGGTACGGGGTCAGGGCCTCAGGGAACCAGGTAGTCCACCGGGTCCGTGAGCTCGAGGCCGCTCTCGCCGACCCGGCACTGCGTACCGGCAGGATGGCGCAGCGCCACGAAGCTGTATGCGAGGTCCATCTTGCAGGCCGTGATGTGGAACGCCGTGGGCACGATGAGCCACCCCGCGAACGGGCTCACGGCGACCCCCAGCACCATCGCGCCGGTGAGCAGGACGAAGGGCGCCAGGGTCACGACCACGAAACGCCCCCGCCCGTACGGGGCGTCGCTACGGTCGAGGCTCAGCAACGGGTACGGGGCCGTCTCGAAGTGGAGGCGCGGCCGGTGCCCGACGAGCAGCATCGCGAGCGCATGGATGCCCTCGTGGACGAGCGCGGTCGCCACGCACGCGACGACGAGGACGCCCACCAGGAGCAGGATCCCGACCTCACCGGTGAAGGGTACCCGGCCGCGGCCCGCATGCGTCGACAGGTACAGCCAGCCGAGAAGCAGGGCGCTGACCGGGAAGGCCACGAACCCGGTGAGTCCCAGGAGGACCTCAGCGGCCCTGCTGCGCTCCCACAGCTGGACCACGGACGGCCCGCCTACTTCTTGCCCTGGTTCTTGACCGCTTCGATGGAGGCCGCAGCGGCCTCCGGGTCGAGGTAGCGCCCGCCCGGCGTGACGGGGCGGAGGTCGTCGTCGAGCTCGTACAGCAACGGGATACCGGTCGGGATGTTGAGCCCGGCGATGTCCGCGTCCGAGATCGCGTCGAGGTGCTTGACGAGCGCGCGGAGCGAGTTGCCGTGCGCCACGACGATGACCACCTTGCCGGAGCGCAGGTCGGGCACGATGGCGTCGTACCAGTACGGCAGCATGCGTGCGACGACGTCGGCGAGGCACTCCGTGGCCGGACGGGCCTCGCTCGGCAGGTCGGCGTAGCGGGGGTCGTGGAACTGCGAGAACTCCGCGTCGTTGGCGATGGGCGGCGGCGGGGTGTCGTAGGAGCGGCGCCAGAGCATGAACTGCTCCTCGCCGTACTGCTCAAGCGTCTGCGCCTTGTTCTTGCCCTGCAGGTCGCCGTAGTGGCGCTCGTTGAGGCGCCAGGAGCGCTTCACGGGGATCCAGTGACGGTCGCACCCGTCGAGCGCGAGGTAGGCGGTGTGGATGGCGCGCCGCAACACCGACGTGTGGACCACGTCAGGCAGCAGGTTCTCGGCGGCGAGCAGCTCGGCGCCGCGCTTGGCCTCAGCGATGCCCTTGGAGTTGATGTCGACGTCAACCCAGCCTGTGAACTGGTTCTTGGCGTTCCATTCGCTCTCGCCGTGGCGGAGCAGAATCAGCGTGGAAGTCATGGCCGCAGCCTATCGGTGCACGGCGTGCACCGAGGGCTCGGGTTGGCGGCCCGAGCAGGATGGGGCCATGAGCCAACCGATCGAGGACTACGCCCTCATCAGCGACTGCCAGACCGGTGCGCTGGTCGGGAAGAACGGAAGCATCGACTGGCTCTGCCTGCCGCGGTACGACTCGGCGTCGGTGTTCGGCGCGCTGCTCGGCGATGAGGATCACGGGAACTGG
>DAIEHO010000246.1 GCA_027353565.1 Propionibacteriaceae bacterium | reverse complement strand
CGGATGCTCTACCGCTGAGCTACAAGGGCGCAGACACAATCTACTGGACGGCGTCCGCGGATCTGCGGCAGTTCCACAGCCCTGCCGCAGCCCGTCCGGCGAGTCGGGCGGACCGCAGGGTCGAGGGCGCGGCCCTCAGATGCCGGGCCCCGAGACGTACAGCAGACCTGTCCCGAACACGGTGGCGCAGTCGCCGGCGCTGAGCAGTACGGACTCGCCGCGGGCCAGGTCGAGCGTCTCCCCGGCGACCGTGAGGTGGGCGTCGCCGTCGAGGACCAGCGCGATCCGGGCGCCGGCGCCCGGGACCGGGACGGGCGCGGTGCCGGGGTCGACCCGCCAGACGGTGAACTCGGGTGCCGAGGTGCGGTAGTGGTACGTGCGGGGGCCGACGGCCTCCACAGGGATGAGCGCAGGCGCCTCGGCCTCGAACCGTACGACGCGCATCAGCTCGTCGACGTCGATGTGCTTGGACGTCAGGCCGCCGCGAAGGACGTTGTCGGAGTTGGCCATGACCTCGATGCCGACCCCGTGCAGGTACGCGTGCATGTTGCCCGCGCCGAGGAACATGCCTTCGCCCGGCTGGAGCGTGACGACGTTGAGGAGCAGCGCCGCGAGGATGCCCCGGTCGCCGGGGTAGGCGTTGCCGAGCTTCACGATGGCCCGCGCCAGGTCGCCGAGCTCGGCGTCGTCCTCGGTGTGGTCGGCCGCGGCGTCGACCACGCGGTCGACGAGGCGCAGCCGGTCTCCGTCGAAGCTCAGCACGTCGAGGAAGACCTGGGCCAGCGCGGCGGAACCCCGCCGATGGGTCAGGGGCGCGATGACGCTGCCGAGCTCATCCGCGACGCCGAGTTGCTCGACGAGGTAGACCGTCCGTACCGGGTCGCGGAAGCCGCACAGCCCCACGAACGGGGTCACCGCGATGATCGCCTCGGGCTTGGGCCAGGCATCGCGGTAGGTGCGCTCTGGCGCGTCGAGCGGGACCCCGGCCTCGTTCTCCCTGGCGAACCCGGCCTCGGCCTCGTCACGGTTGGGGTGTGCCTGGATCGACAGCGGGCGATCTGCCGCCAGCAGCTTCATGAGGTAGGGGAAGCGGCCACCGAAGCGCTCCATCGTGGCGGAGCCGAGGATGTCCTTGCCCCGTGCTGCGATGACAGCATCGAGAGGTCCTCCGAGGACGAGGGAGGGCGCCGACTCGTGGGCCCCGAGCCAGTGCTCGGCGTACGGCTCGCCGGTGGCCTCCAGACCGAGGAGCCCAGGGATCGCGGTCGGGGAGCCCCATGCGTAGTGCTGGGCTCGTCCTTCGATTCTCTGCATCATTCCTCGTCGCTCGGGGGCCAACTGATCCGGGGCACAGACTAACGCCCGACCTCCCTGTACCCGTCGCGCACTGCCCGATCACCCTGTAGGTGGGCGCGAGTCACATCCTCCTCACAGGGAATGACACGGGTGTGATTCCGGGGTTAGCATGAGCCCATGACGTCGACAGCAGTCCAGGTGGCAGGATCCGAGCTCTCGGTCCGCGATGCCGAGATCCTCGACTTCGAACGTACGTGGTGGCGGTCCCCGGGCGCCAAGGAGCAGACCATCCGGGAGCGCTTCGACATGTCGCCCACGCGTTACTACCAGGTGCTCAACGCCCTGATCGACGAGCCCGCGGCACTCGCGTCCGACCCCCTGCTGGTCAAGCGACTGCGCCGGCTCCGCGACGAGCGTCGCCGTAACCGCTCCGCGGCCCGCCTCGATCTCAACCGCTGAGGCGACGCTCGCAAAGGCTCCGTAGCGGACGTACGGGCACGTCGGCGTAGCCTCCGTCCGCCAGTCCTGCCGCCCGTTCGAAGGCGTTGCGCGCGGCCCTGTCGCCGGTACGGATCCACGACCAGCCCATCGCCGTCACGTACAGCGGCAGGAAAAAGGCCCCGAACACCATGTACTGCCAGGTGTGGCGCTCCTCGTGGGCGAGCACCGCGCCGCCGATCTCGGCGACCGACGTGGGCGTGATGATGACGTTGCCGACCGTGAAGGCACCGGCCACGGGGAAGGGCAGCCGATAGTGCTCGGCGTACCAGAGCCCCCGGGGGCCACGCGAGAGCTCTGCCTTCCCGGCTCGGGCGATCACCAGACCGGCGAGGGTGCTGACGTTCACGAAGTTCGCCACCGCACGTACCGTCGTAGCCCCGTCGTCCATGTGGCCAGTCTGGCGTTGGACGGTCCTGGCGGCCATGGCAAGGCCTCATGAGGATGTTCTCATCCGCCGTCATCTACACCTCAAGAGAGGTTTGAGTGGTCGTGGGCGTTTGCGGGGACGCGTGATCGTGGTGTCCTCGTCACACTCGGACGAAGGGG
>DAIEHO010000209.1 GCA_027353565.1 Propionibacteriaceae bacterium | reverse complement strand
CGGCTGTCGGACCTGTTCTTCATCCTTGCGCGCGTGGCCAACCGGCGTGACGGGGACGTGCTGTGGGTGCCCGGCGCCGACCGGCCGGCTGTCGTCACGACGACCCCGGACAGCCTGAGCTGAGTCAGTGATGCCGCCATTCGACGCGGCTGCGTCCCGGGGGAGCACCCTCGAACCATGACATCAGCCCGGTGAGCTCCTGGGCGCCCAGGGCGATCTCCACCGGTTTGTCGTCCCCCACCGCTCCTACGAGGCTGACGATGCGTTGCCCTTCGTACAGCGCCAGCGTCTCTCGCGGCGTCGGGGGACGCTGGTCGGCGATCGTGGTGTTGCTGCGGTTGAACCGCAGCCTCGGCGTCATGGTGAGGCCGAACACGCGGTGCCACTCGAGCCAGTCACCCGCGTAGCGAGCTACACCCAAGACCCATCCGCGACCTGTCACCGTGGTGTCGAGGCGGGCGGAGCAGTCGAACGTGCCCCCTTGCCGGCCCAGCCAGCGACGGCGCCCGAAGACCCAAGACAGCCAGAGGAGAACCAGGACCAGGGCCGCGAGGAGCCCCGCCTCGGTGTCCCCCAGCCAACCCATGGCGAGACTGTACTAGGTCGGCCCCCACAAGGCAGTAAGCCCTCGATGGGTGACCAGCACCGCACCCGCCACCCCGCTCGCGGGGCGTCGACCAGCCGCGTCAGGCGACGAGGTGGACGGCCCGGATCTGAGCCTGCGCGCGCTGGTAGTGCCGGTGGACCTCTTCGGAGTTGTCGCCGGCCTCGAGCGCCTTCTGCGCGGTACGGAGCTCGTGCTCGGCCTCGTCGAGAGAGATCTCGTGAGCCAGCTGCGCGAACGGCGAGATGAGGGCGACACGGGTGGGGGTGACCGAGAGGAACCCTCCGTCGACGACGACGATCTCGCGTCGTCCGTCGGGGGTGGTGACCTCGGCGGCGGAGGCGACCAGCGGGGCGATCATCGGCTCGTGGTGCGCGAGCAGTCCGATGTCGCCCTCCGTCGTACGTGCCACCACCGAGTTCGCCTCGCCTTCCCAGACCCGCCGGTCCGCCGCGACGATCTCGACCCAGAACACCTCAGCCATGGCTCAGGCGCCTTCCTTCTGGAGCTGGTCCCACTTATTCATGACGTCCTCGAGCCCTCCGACGTTGAAGAACGCCTGCTCGGCGATGTGGTCGACCTCGCCGTCGCAGATCATCTTGAAGCTCTCGATCGTCTCTGCGAGCGGGACGGTCGAGCCGGGGACCTGCGTGAACTTCTCCGCCATGTACGTGTTCTGGCTGAGGAACTGCTGCAGGCGACGCGCCCTGCCCACAGCGATCTTGTCCTCTTCTGACAGCTCGTCCACGCCGAGGATGGCGATGATGTCCTGGAGCTCCTTGTTGCGCTGCAGGATCTGCTTCACCCGTACGGCCGTGTCGTAGTGGTCCTTGCCGATGTACTGCGGGTCGAGGATGCGCGACGTCGACGTCAACGGGTCGACCGCCGGATACAGGCCACGGGAGGCGATCTCGCGGGAGAGCTCCGTGGTGGCGTCGAGGTGCGCGAACGTCGTGGCAGGGGCCGGGTCGGTGTAGTCGTCGGCGGGTACGTAGATGGCCTGCATGCTCGTGATCGAGTGGCCACGCGTCGACGTGATCCGCTCCTGCAGCTGGCCCATCTCGTCGGCGAGGTTCGGCTGGTAGCCCACGGCGGACGGCATCCGGCCGAGCAGGGTCGACACCTCGGAGCCTGCCTGGGTGAAGCGGAAGATGTTGTCGATGAACAGGAGCACGTCCTGCTTCATCTCGTCCCGGAAGTACTCCGCCATCGTCAGCGCCGACAGTGCGACACGAAGACGGGTGCCCGGCGGCTCGTCCATCTGGCCGAAGACGAGAGCCGTGTCCTTCATGACGCCGGCCTCGATCATCTCGTGGATGAGGTCGTTGCCCTCGCGGGTCCGCTCCCCCACGCCGGCGAACACAGAGGTGCCGCCGAAGTTGTGGGCGATGCGGTAGATCATCTCCTGGATGAGCACCGTCTTGCCGACGCCCGCGCCTCCGAACAGTCCGATCTTGCCGCCCTGCACGTACGGGGTCAGCAGGTCGAGCACCTTGATGCCGGTCTGCAGCATCTCCGTCTTGCTCTCCAGCTCGTCGAACTTCGGCGGCTCGCGGTGGATCGGCCAGCGCTCGGTCACCGTGAACGTCGAGGCGTCCTCGCTGAGGCAGTCGCCGGTGACGTTCCACACGCGACCCTTGGTGACGTCACCCACCGGCACGCTGATGGGAGCACCCGTGTCGAACACCGACGAGCCGCGGCGCATGCCGTCGGTCGGCTTGAGGGCGATCGCGCGGACGACGTTGTCGCCCACGTGGAGGGCGACCTCGAGCGTCATCGACCGCTTCTCTCCGTCCACCTCGATCTCGATGGTGAGGGCGTTGTAGATGTCGGGCATCTCGTCCGGCGCGAACTCCACGTCGACGACGGGGCCGATGACACGGACGACCCGCCCGACGCCGTGCGTCGCCGCATCTGAAGAGGCTGCGGTCATGGTGGCGGTCATGGTTACTCCTCGTCGTTCGACTCGGCCAGCGCCGAAGCGCCGCCGACGATCTCGGTGATCTCTTGGGTGATCTGCGACTGCCGCGCCTGGTTGGCGTCGCGGATCAACTTCTGGATGAGCTGCTCGGCGTTGTCGGTGGCGGACTTCATGGCCTTCTGCTTGCTCGCGAGCTCGGACGCGGCGGCCTGCATGAGGTAGAAGTGGATCCGGTTCCTGACGTACAGCGGCAGCAGTGCGTTGAGCACGGTCACGGGGTCCGGCTCGAACTCGTACAGGGGCAGCAGCCCCTCCTGCAGCGGTTCCGGGTTGATGGCGTCCCGGACGACGCGCAGCGGCAGGATGCGGCGCACCCGGGGTTCCTGGATGAGCATCGACTCCATGCGCGTGTAGACCGCGTGGATCTCGTCGACGCCACCCTCCTCCGTCGGCGTGAGGAACGCCTTGATCAGGGCGTCCGCGACCTCGTCCGACTGGTGGTGCGTCGGTTTGTCGGAGAAGCCCGACCACGACTGGGCGACCTCGCGGCCACGGAACTGGTAGTACGCGATGCCCTTGCGGCCGGTGATGAACGTCATGACCTCTTTGCCCTCGTCGCGGAGGGTTGAGATCAGCCGGTCGCCCAG
>DAIEHO010000206.1 GCA_027353565.1 Propionibacteriaceae bacterium | reverse complement strand
TCGGGGGAGTCGCCGCGTGCAGCGCTCCCATGAGCGGAGGTACGAGCTCGGCGGCGGGTGGCGCGCGGTCCTCCGACGCGCTCGTCCGGATCCCCCTGTCCAGCATCCCCGTCGGCGGTGGCCTGATCGATGCCACCGACCAGGTGGTGGTCACCCAGGCGAGCGCGGGTCAGTACAAGGCGTTCTCCGCGGTGTGCCAGCACATGGGATGCATCGTCGGCTCGATCGTGGGCAAGGAGATCGTCTGCCCCTGCCACGGGTCCGCGTACTCCATCGTCGACGGGTCGGTGCTCAACGGCCCCTCGACCCGGCCGCTGATCCCCAGGACCGCCACCACCCAGGGGCCCGACCTCGTCGTCTCCTAGGCCGCGGAGCTCAGTCGTCGAACACGGCGTGTCGTGGCAATGGGGCGAGGGCGGTGACGTCCTGGTCGACCGTGTCGTCGGTGTTCTCCGCCGCGTGCTCGAGCATGTACACGATGAGGTGGGCGGTGGGGCGATGCTCCGGCTCCTTGGCGAGGCACGCGGTGATGATCGTCTGCAGGTCACCGGGTGTTCCCTCGGGCAGGGGAGGGGGCGGGTCCTTGACGTGCGCCAGTGCTGTCGCGATGGGGGTGCCACGGTCGAACGGCTTGGACGCCGTGAGCATCTCGTGGGCCAGGACGCCGAGGCTGTAGATGTCGGTGGCGGGGCCCACCTTCTGACCCAGTGCCTGCTCCGGGCTGAGGTAGTGGGCGGTGCCGAGGACCTCACCCGTCAGCGTGCGCGAGTCTCCCTCGACCGACCGTGCGATCCCGAAGTCCATCAGCTGGGCACCGTCCTCGACGACGAGGACGTTCGCCGACTTCATGTCACGGTGGATGATGCCGGCCTCGTGCGCGACGGCGAGCGCCGATGCCAGCTGTCCGAGCAACCGGCGCACCTCGTCGGGCGGCAAGGGACCTTGGGCCAGCACCCGCGAGAGCGTGGGGCCGTCGACGAACTCCATCACCAGGTACGCGAGGCCGTCGTCGGTGAGGAAGTCGTGGACGGTCACGATGTGAGGGTGGGACAGCTGGGCGGCGAACCGCGCCTCGTCGCGAAAGCGTTCGGCGAGGTCGAGCTCCTCGCGGGTGTGCGGATGCATGATCTTGAGTGCCACCCGGCGCTCGAGGGTGTCGTCCATCGCCTCCCACACCTGACCCATCCCACCCGACGCCACATGACGGACCAGCCGGTAGCGATCAGAGAGCACCAGCCCCGGCCGCAGTCGATCCACGCGAAACTCCGATCCACCTCGATGTCGCCGATGATGGCGTCGCCAGGGTCGGTTCGTCTGGGGCTGCCACCCGGGGGCAGTCGCGTCGGAGCGGAGTGGCTGAGCCCTTCGCCCTCGTCAATACCCCTCGGACGAGGTTCGTAACCGGGTCCCCCGGCGGGCATCGCGAACCACGTACGCTCCATCGCAAGGACTGGGTTGCCCGGTGGACTGGAGGCGTGCGGCATGGGCTTTCGCATGAGGAGGTCGTTCTCGGTCATCCCGGGCGTACGGGTGAACCTCAGCGGCAGGTCGGTCGGCCTCACGGTGGGCGGGAAGTACGTCCGTACGACGGTGAACTCACGCACCGGGACGCACACGTCGGTCTCGCTCCCGGGGACGGGCCTCAGCTACACCACGGCGCATCACCGGGCCGCGCAACCCGCCGCCGCGCCGTCCCGGTCACGGCGGGTGGCCACGCCACCCCCGACGGTGGCGCAGCCTCAGCCCGTACGGCCGGGGCTGCTCGCGCCGAGGGGCGAGAAGGAGCTGTTCCAGGCGCTGGAGGACGGCCGGTACGGCGACCTCGAGGGGATCGCGTCACGGCACCCGGAGCTCCGCCGCACCTGCATGGTCGTCGACGCGTTCAAGAGACGGGACAGCCCGGAGACGCACCGCACCATCCGCGCGATGTGGGAGGAGCTGTGGGCCTCGGGGTACGCGCCGGAGGCCGACCCGTTCCTGCAGAAGTACGCATCGGCGTCGCACTGCACGATCAACCTGGCGCCCGGCATCTCCGCGACCCTGCCCTTGAGCCGTACGAGCATGGGGCTGGCGCTGGCCGAGTACCGCCAGGAGGACGGCGACCTGGTCGAAGCCGCCGCGGTGGTCGAGTCGCTGGAGCCGTCCGCGGTGGCTGCTGTCTCGCTCGCCGAGCTGTACGGGCTGCTGGAGCGGTGGCAGGAGGTGGTGGACCTCACCGACAACGTGACGGACCGGGACGACCTGTCGATCTTCCTGCTCGTCCAGCGGGGGGCCGCCCTGCGTGAGCTGCGCCACTTCGATGCCGCGCGCGAGGTGTTCAAGGCTGCGCTGGCCCGCCGGAGCGGACCTGTGGAGCTTCGCCACCACGCCCTCCTTGAGCGCGGCCTGACCTATGTGGCCGAGGGGAAGCGTGCGCTGGCGAGGAAGGACTTCGAGAAGATCCTCGCCGAGGACGGCCAGTTCCCGGGTCTTTCGGAGGCGCTCTCCGCGTTGTCGTGAGCACCCCGACCCGGGGGGCCGTACGTCAGCCTGAGCTCGGCCGGGACAGCCGGCGCACACCCGGCGGACAGGAACGGATGGCACAATCCCCGGATGCATCCTGGCATCCGGTCGAAGGCACGCGTCTGGTCCGTGGCGGCGCTCGCGATGGCGCTGTCCGCCTGCTCGGTGATGCATCCCCCCGGAGCACACGTCACCCGTGGAACAACCTCCCCGTCCCCGTCGGGGGCACCAGCCGCACAGGCCTGGCGGTTCGTGAGCCGCCCGGACCTGACCCCTCCGATGATCTCGTCGACGCTGGGCGCGGAGGGCTCGGGACCGCTGATGTCGCCCGAGGGCGAGGACGTCTTCCTCGGTCCGAAGGACACCAACACGGGCGTGACCATGCAGGGCGAGCTGATCGTCGACGCGCAGGGCAACCCCGTATGGGTCCAGAACTCGGCCGTGGGCACGTTCAACTTCCGCGAGCAGACGTACCAGGGCAAACCGGTCCTGACCTACTGGGACGGGAACTCGACGTCGTTCGGGCACGGGGACGTCGTCATCCTCGACAACACCTACACCCAGATCGCCTCGGTCACCACCGGTGGCGACATCGGACCTCATGAGGCCGACCTGCACGAGAGCGACATCACCCCGCAGGGGACGATCCTGCTGACCTCCTACCCCGAGGTCCGGGCCGACCTCAGCAGCATCGGCGGCCCGAAGGACGGCTGGGTGCTCGAGGGAGTCGCCGAGGAGGTGAACATCGCGACGGGAGCGGTGGTCTTCGAGTGGAAGTCCCTCGACCACGTCCCGGTCACGGACACCTACCAGCCGCTGGTCGCGGGGGACGGAACCGAGGCCAACCCCTTCGACTACTTCCACATCAACTCCCTTCAGCTCGATGGCCCGAACCAGGTGCTCATCTCCGCCCGGCACACCCACACGATCTATGAGGTCGCCCGGTCGACCGGTGCGATCACCTGGCAGCTCGGTGGCATGCACAGCAGCTTCACCTTCGGTCAAGGGGCGGCATTCGCGTGGCAGCACGACGCACGCCGACAGGCCGACGGGACCATCACGATGTTCGACAACGAGGCGTCTCCGACGTCCTCGCGTGGTCTGCGGCTGTCCCTGGACATGACCTCGATGACCGCGAGCCTGACCGCTCAGTACCTCCCTCCGACCCCACGGGAGGCCACCACGCAGGGCGACGTCCAGGTCCTGTCCGACGGCAACGTCTTCGTGGGGTGGGGACAGGTGCCGTACTACTCCGAGTACACGAGTGACGGGGTGCTCCTCAGCGACGAGACCTTCACCGCCGGGTCGAGCTACCGGACGTTCCTGGACCCCTGGGACGGCCGGCCGAAGACTCCTCCGGACGTCACCGTGACGCGGAACGGCGCCGCCACGACGGTGTACGCGAGCTGGAACGGGGCCACGGAGGTGGCGTCCTGGCGGGTCCTGAGCGGCTCCGACGCCGGGCTCGCGGCCCCGGTCGTCACCGTCGCGCGCGCAGGCTTCGAGACCGCGATCGCCGTGAGCCACTCGGGGGCGTACATCCAGGTTCAGGCCCTCGACGCCACCGGGCGGGTCCTCGGGAGCGCCGTCCCCGCGTAGCCGGGATGCGTACAAGCCGCGCCAGCTCGGATACGACCATCGAGCTCGGCGCGACCACTACATGCTCGTACGGGAGCTGACCTCTTCCCAGGCGTCCAGCGGACGTGTGAGGGTCCCGTCTGCCTGAGATGTGCGGACGACGCGCTCGTACGTACACGTTCCCGAGGCCTCGACCCTAGCCATCCA
>DAIEHO010000182.1 GCA_027353565.1 Propionibacteriaceae bacterium | reverse complement strand
AAGACGCCCCCCGCCAAGTGTTCCCCAAGGCAATGTGGCAGGTCTGCTGGGCCCGGTCGGCCCACTCCAGTCCGGCCGGGCCACCACTGCTCCCAGACCAGGCGGCTCAGTCGGCTGCGTCCAGTGCTGCCCGGACGGCCGGGACGATGTCCGTGACGACCCAGGCGAGCGCCGCGTCATCGGACAGCAGCAGAGCCGCGCTCAGCTGTGGCCGTGAGACCACGGCGACGAGTCCGCCCCCGACGGTGAGCACGTGGTAGTCGTCGATGCTCGATCCGGCGAGCGCGGCTGCGTGGCGAAGCTCCTCGGTGACCCGGTGCAGCATCGGCCCGGTGGTCGGAGTCGTACCGAAGCCCGCCAGGCTGAGCGCCGACCGTGTCTCCCAGATGTCGAGGGCGACCAGCGACTCCCCGACCCGCGTCCGGATCTCGTCGACGGTGCCGTCCAGCGGAAGCAGCACCTCAGTACTCCTTGCTCGTCGCCGCGAGAGCGTCGCCCAGGCGCGGCAGCGTCGCCGTCAGCAGGGGCTCCACGGAGACGACGTGGAGGTCGACGGTGACGCAGGCGCCGAGGTCCGGCTGCACGTGCAGCAGGACCGCGAGGCGCCGGTCGGCGAGACCGACCAGGTGGTACGAGCCGGCGTCGGGCAGGTCGGCGTGCGGGAGCGCGGCGTGCACCTCCCGCGTGGCGCCGTGCCACGCGGAGGCGAGCTCCGGCGCCGCGTCGCCCCGGCTCGCGAGCGGAAGCCCTGTCGTGGTGTGCCACACGACGATGTGGACGAGCCCGTCGCCGATGGCCGCGGCCGCGTCGTCGAGGGCGGCCTCGAGGGCCACGAGGTCGACGCCGCTACGACGCGGCGCCGGCTCCTGACCCTGCCGGCCGCGCCGGTGGAGCCGGCTGAGGCTCGCGAAGCCGCGACCGTGCCTCGCCCGCACCTCGGCGGGGGTGGCCGATGGCAGACCCGCGTGCCGCGGTGCCACGTACGGGCGGTCGGGGTGGGTGGATGCCAGCTGTACGGACTCCTCCGAGGCCTCGGTCGGCCAGTGCCCCTCGGCGAACCAGTGTCGGCGCTCCTCGATCCAGGAGAGGGGCGCAGACTCCGGTCTCACCCCTTCAGCGGGCTCGGACCACACCTCGACCTCTGGACCGGAGACAGCCTCAGGGACAGGCTCAGGAGGCGACGGCACGGATGCGGTGCTGGTCTCGTCGCGGGCGTGGCGTGGGCGCGGCAACGTGCGGCTGTCGATGAACGACCATCGGGGGAACACCCGTCGGTCCCGAAACAGCGCCATCCCGCGCGAACCTCCCCGTCGACGAGTGCTTCCAGCGGCAGTTCACTGTAGGTCCAGATGCGCCCACGACCGCGCTGCGTGACAATCGTCTCACCGGGTCGGCTCGTGCGCGTCGACAAGGGCTGATGCTCAATCGAGGGTCGACGGGGGCGCCGCCTCGAGCGCCGGTGACCGTCACGGGCCGTCGATCGGGACCACGGGACAGGTGGGGTCGGGACCGACGCTCGAGCTGGTGGAGAAGACGGGACTCGAACCCGCAACCCCCGCCTTGCAAAGGCGGTGCGCTACCAATTGCGCTACTTCCCCGGCGCCCGCACGTGGTCGAGCACGAGAAGCATACTTTGCCGGCCCGACTCCCGCCTCCGGGGAGGGCGGCCGCCCCTGGCTGAACCCTCGGTTCTGGAGCTGCGACAGAATGTGCGCCTACCCTGGTCGCCATGTGGTCCAAGCGGCAGACCGTCGACTACGCCTTGCAGCGCCGGCATGCGCTGGAGAGGCTGCGCAGCCGTGTGCGTACGCTGAGGCGCGAAGATGTCTGTGACGCCGACCCGATGCTCATCAGGTCGGCGCTCCATCACGGAGAGCTCAGCAACGTACGCTGCCCGGTCGGGAACTGCGGCCGGCTGGTGAACCTGAACTACACGTTCGGCGAACAGCTCGGCCAGTACAGCGGCCGCATCAAGTCGCCTGCCGAGCTCGAAGAGATGGAGAATGAGTTCGGTGAGTTCCGCGTCTGTGTCGTTGAGGTGTGCACGGAGTGCGGCTGGAACCACATGATCACCTCGTACCTACTGGGGGACGGCGTCAAGCGTCGGCCTCCCCGCCGACAGAGGACCGTCGAGGACATCTATGGCTGATCGCACGACCGGGGCACGACGCAGCAACAATGGTCCCGCCCGCGCTGCAACGACTCTCGGCGGTCCCGCGCCGGCGGGCGGCAAGGCGGCGAAGGCGCCCAGACCTCGGTGGAAGCGCCGGTTGCTCAACACACTCAAGGTCACGACGATCGTCGTCCTCGTCGTCGCCCTCCTCGGGATCGGCGTGGTGGCGGTCGCGTACACACGCACGAACCTGCCGGACCCCAACGCGGCGTTCCTGACGAACAAGTCGAACGTCTACTACCGAGACGGCACGACCGTGCTCGGGTCGTTCGCCGACCAGAACCGCACCTCCCTGCCGTACTCGGTGATGCCGCAGTCCATCAAGGACGCGGTGGTCGCCGCCGAGAACCGCACGTTCTGGACCGACAAGGGAATCTCCCCGACGGGCATCGCGCGTGCCGTGTACGGGATCCTCACGGGAAGGAGCGCCCTCGGTGGCGGCTCGACGATCACGCAGGAGTACATCAAGATCCTGTACCTGACGAGCGACCAGACCGCCTCCCGCAAGATCAAGGAGGTGCTGCTCGCCATCAAGATGGGGCGCTCGATGCCCAAGGAGCAGATCCTCCAGGGCTACCTCAACACCATCTACTTCGGCCGGGGCGCGTACGGCATCCAGGCTGCGGCCAGGGCGTACTTCAACGTCGACGCCAAGGACATGACGCTCCAGGAGTCGGTGGCTCTCGCCGCGATCCTCAACAACCCCAGCCTGTTCGACCCCTCGGACGGCCCGAACAACGTGGCGAGGCTGACGTCCCGGTACGCCTATGTCCTCGACGGCATGGTCCAGATGAAGGCGATCACGCAGGCGCAGGCCGACGCGGCGAAGGCTCTCCCGGTCTTCCCGGACGTGCCGCTGAGCTCGCGGTACGGGGGCCCGAAGGGCTTCCTGCTGAAGATGGTCGAAGCCGAGCTCACGGCTGACGGCTTCGACTCCGCGACGATCCAGGGCGGTGGCCTCCAGATCACCACGACGTTCGACGCCGCCGCGCAGGCGGCAGCGGTCGCGTCGGCGCAGAAGTACACGGATGCCGCCGCAACGGGCGCCAAGACCAAGCAGGACCCGGCTCAGCTGCACGCCGCGATCGCGTCGGTGGCCGTCGGCACGGGCGAGCTGCTTGCCCTGTACGGCGGACCGGACTACGTGGCGAACTCGCGCAACTGGGCCACCACGGACAGGTCGGCGGCATCGACGTTCAAGGCGTACGCGGTGGTCGCGGGTCTGCGCAACGGCTTCAGCCTGCGCTCGACGTTCAACGGCAACACGTTCACCCCGAAGGGCGACACGACGACGATCCGCAACGAGTTCAACACCCAGTACGGGACCGTGTCGCTCGTCAAGGCCACCGCCGACTCCATCAACACGGCGTTCGTGGACATGACGCAGCAGATCCCGAACGGCCCGGCGCAGATCATCAAGGCTGCCAACGACGCGGGCGTCGCGACCGGGGCGGGCTGGGATGCGAACAACCGCATCGCGCTGGGTACGGCCGAGGTGAGCCCGCTCGAGCAGGCGACCGGCTATGCGACGCTGGCCAACAACGGCACGTACGTCCCCACGCACGTCATCAAGGAGGTCAAGGACCTGACCGGCAAGGTCCTGTTCACCTCCCACGTGGCGCCACAGGCCAACATCGACCCGAACATCGCCAAGGACACGACGTTCGCACTCGAGAACGTGGTGAACGAGGGCACGGGTGCCAAGGTCGCCAGCCTCGGGCGTCAGATCGCCGGCAAGACCGGCACGGCGGACGTCAACGGCCACATCATCTCCAGCTGGTTCATCGGCTACACGAAGCAGGTGTCGACGGCCGTCATGTACGTGGCCGGCGACGCCGGGAACGCCAGCCTCGACCCGTACGCCAAGCAGGGTGACGCGACGTTCTTCGGCGGTACGTACCCGGCGCTGACCTGGCTCGACTACATGAAGGTCGCCACGAACGGGCAGCCGAAGCTGACGTTCGACCCGCCCGTCTACGTGAACGGGTCGGCGACACCGACGCCGGCCACGACCACGACGACACCCCCGGCGGTCACCACGACCCCGTCGGTCGCGGTGTCGACCGCGCCCGCGTCGAGTGAACCTCCACCATCGACGAAGCCGACCACCACCGGGCCTCCGTCGAGCCGTCCGTCATCGTCCACGAGCGCGGTGAGCGTGCCGTCGGGAGCTCCCAGCTAGCCCCTCGCACAGGGGATGACCCTGGAGCGTGGGGTGGCCCGTCCACGACCCGCCACTTCGGGCGGCCAGGGCCGTTACAGGCTGAACCCGTACGATGGCCGCGTGACCGTGCCCACCGTGACCGAGCCCGCACATCTGGGTGGTGACCCGCCGGCCCCGTCGTGGTCCGAGCTGATGCTGCGGCGCCTCGGTGGTCCGCTCGGCATGCACGCCGGGTCGCGGCTGGTCCTGGGCCCGGCCGTCATCCTGGTCCTCGCCACGATGAGCTGGCTCGTCCTCATGGCCCATCAGAGCTACTGCCGGCAGACGGACCCGAACACCTCCGTGAACGCGATCGCCCGCCTCTGCTACACCGACATCCCGGTCCTCTACCAGGCGCGTGGCCTCGCCGAGGGCAAGGTCGTGTACGTCACGGCCAACTGGGAGTACCCCGTGCTGACCGGCGGTTTCGTCGACGTCGCCCGGCGCATCACCGACGTCCTCGGAACGCCGGCATCGCCCGACCTGACGCCGCAGCAGGTCCTCACCAACGCCGACATCTTCTACTCCGTGTGCGCGTTCATGCTGTTCGCCTGCTTCCTGGCGCTGGTGGTGCTTCAACGCCACATGGGCGGCAAACGCTGGTGGGCGACGGGGCTCATGGTCGCGGTCGCCCCGGTGGTCATGGCGGAGGGGCTCATCAACTGGGACATCTTCGCCGTCGCGCTGACGGCCGCCGCCATGTTCGCGTGGAGCAGGCGACATCCGTACGTGTCGGGGATCTTCTTCGGCCTGGCTGTCGCGGCGAAGCTCTACCCGCTGTTCATCCTCGGGCCCCTGCTTCTGCTCTGCCTGAGGTCGCGGCGCCTGCCCGCGTTCGGGAAGCTCCTCGCTGCGGCGGCCATCACATGGGTGGCGGTGAACGCGCCGGTCTTCTTCGCGTCGCCCTCGGGTTGGATGTACTTCTGGCAGTTCAACTTCGACCGCGGCGCCGACCTCGGGTCGGTCTGGTACGTGATGTCGCTGGCTGGGATCCCCGTCCCGAACCCCGGCATGTGGTCGTTCCTGCTCATGGTCCTGGGCTGCCTAGGCATCGCCGCGCTCGTCTTCCTGGCCCCGCGTCGCCCGCGCGTCGGCCAGGTGGCGTTCCTGATCGTGGCCCTGTTCCTGATCGTCAACAAGGTGTACTCGCCGCAGTACGCGCTCTGGATGCTCCCGCTCCTGGCTCTCGCCCGCCCGACCTGGCGCGAGTGGGCCGTCTTCAACGTCGCCGAGATCGCGTACTACTTCGCGATCTGGGGCCACCTCGCCGGCACGCTGCACCCCGGTGACGGCGGCCCGGACCGGGTGTACTGGCTGGCTGTATTCCTCCGCGCCGGCGTGAGCATCTGGCTCATGATCGTCATCGGCAACGACATGCTGAACCCCGAGGAGGACCCGGTCCGCGAGGACGGGGTCGACGACCCGATCGGCGGTCCCCTCGACGGAGCATTGGACGCGTGGAGCCTGCGGTTCGTGTCCGCGGCCGCCACCTCCGGCGCGCCCCATGACAGCGTCCCGACCGGACGCGTCGTGTACGGACCCGTGGACGGCATCGACCAGCCTCCGGCCTCGGGGCCGCGTCGGGCACTCCCCGACGACCCCGGGACCTCGGACGGCCTCGACCAGCCCCGGTGAGGCACGTAAGGATCGAGGACGGCCCGCGCCTCGTCGTCCAGGCCTGGCTGGGCAGCCGGGTCCTGCTGGCCATCGTCTTCGTGTGGACTCTCTGGTCGACCGGGACGGCCTGGCGGGCCGCGGCCGGGAACTGGGACGTCGCGCACTTCCTGCGGATCGCACGGGACGGCTACGCCGCCGGCAACGAGGCGGCCTTCTTCCCGGGCCTTCCGCTCCTCCTCCACGCGGCAGGTGCCATCGGCCTCGACATGACCGCAGCCGGGATCGCCCTGTCGGTGGTCGGGTCCGCGTTCGCAGCCTGGGCGCTGTGGCGCCTGGGCGGCCCTCGCGTCGGCACGGTCGCCGCCGCCCTGTGGCTCGTCGCTCCGACCACGGTGTTCACCGTCGTCCCGTACACGGAGAGCCTGTTCGCGGCATGTGCGTTCTGGGCATGGGTACGGGCCCGTCAGGGGCGGTGGGGGTGGGCGGCGGTGCTCGCGGCAGGGGCCTGCTCCGTACGCGTGTCCGGCCTGTTCCTGCTTGCCGCGCTGGGAGTCATGGCGCTGACCGGCACGTACGAAGGCGACCGGCGCTGGGTGAAGCGGCTGACGGCGATGGCGTGGCTGCTCATCCCGGCTGCGGTTCCGGCCGCCTACGCCACGTACCTGCGGGTCACCAAGGGGTCGTGGCTGGCCTGGTACAGCGCGCAGGCCGATGGCTGGGGTCGGAGCCTCACCTGGCCCTGGGACGCGTTCGCCCACACGTTGCGGGCCATCGTGCCCGGCGCGTACGCCGACCACCCCGGCTGGGCCTGGGTCTTCCGTGCCGAGGTCGTCTCCGTCGCGGTCGGCGTCGTCGTCACCGTCGCCTGCCTGGTCGGGAGGCGCTGGGCCGAGGCGACCTGGGTCGGCGTACAGGTCGTCGCGTTCGCCACGTCCTACTGGTACATGAGCGTCACCCGCGCCGTCCTCCTGTGGTTCCCGCTGTGGCTCATGCTCGGCTCGTTCGCCACGCGCCCCGGGAAGGCCCGTACGGCGCGGATCGTGGTGATCCTCGGCTGGGGCGTGGTCAGTGTCCTGCTGGTGATCTGGTGGGCCGCCCGCTTCTTCACGGGGCAGTGGGCGAGCTGAGGGCTAGCTGACCCACTCACCCCTGCGCAGCACGCGGGTGACGCACCACGCCTCGTCGAGGACGACGGCGTCGGCGCGACCGCCCACGACGAGGTCGCCCGCGTCGAGGCCCAGGTAGCGGGCCGGCTGGATGGTGGCGGCTCGGACGGCGACGAGGGGGTCCACCCCGTACGCGACGGCGTTCGACAGCGCCTTCGACAGCGTCAACGTGGACCCCGCGATGGTGTCGGTGCCGGCGATCTTCGCGACGCCGCCGCGTACCTCGACGGCGAGCGTGCCGAGGATGTAGTCACCGTCGGCGGCGCCTGCAGCCGCCATCGCGTCGGTGATGAGGACGATCCGTTCCGGGTAGGTCTCGGCGACCCACGTCACCAGCGACGGGTGGGAGTGCGTGCCGTCGACGATCAGCTCGAGCCATGCGGTGGGGTGCTCCATGAGCGCCACGATCGGACCGGGCGCCCGGTGGTGGATCGGCTTCATCGCGTTGAACAGGTGCGTCGCCCCGGACGCCCCGGCGGCGAGGGCCTCGACGGTCGTCTCGTAGTCGGCGTTCGTGTGCCCTATGGCCGCGACGACGCCGCGCTCGGACATCCGGCGACATGCCTCGATGCCTCCCTCGCGCTCGACGGCGACCGTCACCATCTTCACCGGGCCGGCGTCGAGCAGCCTCGCCACCGAAGGCCAGTCGGGGTCGCGCAGCAGCGGGACGGGGTGGGCGCCGTGGAACTTCTCGGACAGCCATGGCCCCTCGAGGTGGATGCCGGCGAGCTCGCCCGCCGCCACGTACGGGGCGAGCATGCGGACCTGCGCCTCGAGGTCGTCGTACGTCTCCGTGACGAGGCTCGCGATCTGGGTGGTCGTCCCTGTGCGGCGGTGCGCCATGATCGCGGGCTCGGGGTTGGTCGAGAAGGACGCGGTGCCACCGCCGTGGCCATGGACGTCGACCAGACCGGGCGCGAGGTTGGCCACCTCGAGGTCGGGGGTCCCGGACGTCCAGGGGCCCACCTCGACGATCCGGTCACCCGAGGTGCGGAGCAGCCCCGGCTCGTACACGTCGTCGGCGGTGACCAGGCGGTCGGCTCGGATGAGCATCATGTCTCCTTGTCTTGAGCCACCGGTGCCGGCGGCAAGCTGCGAAGGGCGACCTCGGACGGGCGGACTCTCCGGCCGAGAGGTCGCTCGATGTGGCGGGCCCACATGGCCACGGTGGCCACGAACAGGGCCGCGACCGACTGGTCGAGGTAGGTCGGGCCGAGCATCGACAGCAACGGCCACATGAGCACCACGACGAGCGTCCACATCGCGACGATCCGGGGAGCGCCGCGCAGGGGCTGTCGGGCGGTACGGCGCAGGCGGTCGACCGCCCACTTGGCCAGGCCGAGGCCGACGAGCGTGACGAGGACGAACATGCCGATCCCGTACTGGCTCGCGATCTCGACGATGGCGCTGTGCGGGTCGACGACGCCATGGGTGAAGTACGGGGTCGAGCGTGTCGTCATCGCGTAAGGGAAGCCCGCGGGCCCGACGCCGATCCACGTCGAGCGCAGCAGCAGGACGGCACCGTCGCGGAGCAGGTTGAACGCGTCGCCGGCGGCGAACGATGCCGTCGTGGTCCCACCGACCAGGGTGCCCAGCTGCTGCCACACCGAGACCAGCAGCGCACGCCCCTGCGGGAGCGCGACGACCAGGACCGCGAGCGCGGCGATGCCGACGCGGCGCCCCCAGCTGTACACGGCCAGCCAGCACACGACCACGACGAGGAACAGCAGGAGCCCCAGCGTCGACCCGGTGCGCCACAGGAAGTACGGCATCGGCACGCACACGGTCACGTACGCCCAGCGCAGCCTGCGGTCATGCTCGAGCGACCAGCCGACCGCCATGACGATGGCGGCCATGACGAAGACGGCCGCCAGCTGGCTCGGGGTGCCGAAAGGTCCGGCGATGTAGGTCCAGCCGCTGGTGGGCCGACGGTCGGCGGAGAGGTAGTAGTTCGAGAGCCGGTTCCCGCTGACGACCTCCCACACGTCGAGCAGCTCGACGAGCACCGCCATGTACAGCCAGCCGCGCGCGATGGTCAGCACCGTCTCCGCCGTGCGGTAGAGCTGCACGAGTGCCACGGCGAGCGCGAACATCAGCCCGACGCCGAGCAGCTCGCGCCACGCGGCCTCGGCGGGCGGCGTCGACCACGCGAGGGCGACCATGCCCGAGATCTGGAACGCGATCCCGATCCCGAGCATCGTGAAGAACGTGCGGGACCTGTCCTGGAAGCGCCACCAGTCCCAGGCGGCGGTCAGGAAGAGGACGGCGACAGCGGCGCGGAACGTCGTCCACGGTCCGGCGCCCCACAGGGGACCGGCAGCGGCAAGGCTCGGCGTGGCGATGAGGAACCACCCCACCCACCGGGGCGTCGGCCGTTGCTGGGCACCCCGTACAGGTTTGGTGACGTCATCGATCCGAGCACTCATCG
>DAIEHO010000179.1 GCA_027353565.1 Propionibacteriaceae bacterium | reverse complement strand
AGCGATCCCACCGTGGCGATCATCGGGCTGCCCTCGCTCGCAGCGACTCCATCGCAGCCCACACCGCTAGCGGGACAACCGGCCTGATCTCCTCCAACAGGACCGAGGCCCGGCTCAGCGACCCGGCAGCATCCAAACCCTCGTCGACATACTCAAGCGCCACTCCGAGTTCAGTGAACAGACCCTCTAGGTCAAGACAGTCGGCAGCCAGGAACAGGGACTCACTCGTCGGATCATCGACCGCCAGGAACGCGGCGGTCGCGTTGCGCACGTGAGCCCACGCGAACCCCAAACCACCAGGAGCGTCCATGCAAACCCGCCCTTCCAGATGCTCTCAACATCCAGAAGCGGCGGGAAAGGGGCCCTACGGACACCAATCGACCAAATAGATCGACGGGAGACTCAGTCCAAGTGAAGGCGGATCTGTGCGCTCATGACCAGGACGCGGTGCGCTGAGGCCTCGTGAGCGCCGGGGCATGGAAGCGCTGAAGTTCCCCACAAGTTCCCCAGCATTGGTGAGATCTTGCGTTTCCCCTAGCCACGCGGGGTTTCCAAGGGTGGGCCTAACTGGACTTGAACCAGTGACCTCTGCCTTATCAGGGCAGCGCTCTAACCGTCTGAGCTATAGGCCCGCGCGAGGGTCCACGCTACAGCAGGGCGTCCGCGTGGCTCAACTCCGAAGCGTCAGTCGGACAGGTCCGCGAGATCCGTGGGGGTCACGGCGACATCGGGAGCCTCGTTGGACGGGAGCGCGACATCTGTACCGCTGGCGGCTTCGGCTGCCAAGGCCGCCAGCAGCCGCTCTTCGACGGCGTTAGGCATGGGGTCCGGGTACGCGAACTGGGCGAGCTCGACGACGGACTCCAGCTCCGTCATGTGCTCGGCGCACGCGTCGCAGGCCTCTGCGTGGTCCAGGATCTCCGCAGCGCGGGCGTCGTCCGGGACGCCGAACGTCGCGTCCGAGACCTCTTCCAACGTGGGGTGGGGGCCGGCGGCGTTCGCGATGTCGTGCGTACCGGCCGCGGCCGCTTCAGCGGCTCTCGCCGCGAGGCTCTCATGCTTGCTCGTCATCATCGGTCCTTGTCTCTGGTGAGTCCGGTGCCTTCGCCTCTGGGGGCGGTGATGCTGTCAACGGGTCCGACGGCTCGATGTCGGGGGTGGTTCCCGGGCGCTCGGCGGCCGGTCCGTACCGCCCGGCCTCATCCCAGGGGTCGCCTGGGGCTCCGGTGAGGCCCCGGTTGACGAGCGTGTCGCGAAGATCGAGAGCCCTCTTGTCGTACACGGCGTCGGGTGCGTACCGGCGGAGCCACTCGTACAGGGTGGAGTGTCCCTTCTCGAGCCTGGACGCGACGACGAGGACCCTGCGCCCGTCGCGGAGCACCAGCCGCACGTCCGGGCTGCGTCCCGAGAACACGAACTGCACCTTCGCGACATCCGCACCGTCGAAGGACACCTGTCGGAACAGCCCGTGCACCTCGCAGCGCGAGCCGTCGACCCGAAGCGCGATACGGCCTCGGAACCAGACCGGGACCGCGTACAGCGCCCACAGCGCGACGACGATGAGCACCGAGCCCAGGGCGCCCACTCGGGAGTTCGCCAGCACGAACACGATCACGGCCGCGAGGACGACCGCCGACACGATGAGCCTCACCTCCGCGTGGTACGAGCTCGCCAGCGGCTCGGTCGAGAGCGGCCCCGGCACGTACGTGTTCATCGGCCCGTGGTCGCGCTTGACCCACGCCGGGGGACCCGACCGGCCGATGTCGTAGCGGGGGTCGAGGCTCACGGCAGGCTCACATGGGCGAGCAGCGGCGCGAGCCGGGCCCGGCCACGCGCGCACCGCGACTTGATCGTGCCCGGCGCACATCCGAGGATCTGCGACGCCTCGTCCACCGAGTAGCCCTCCATGTCGACCAGGACGAGGGCAGCCCGCTGGTCCGCGTTGAGCTGCCGCAGCGCTGCGATGACGTCGCGCCGCATCTCCACGAGCGCCGCCTGCCGCTCCGGGTCGTCGTCCCTCTCGAGCGCAGGGACCCGGTCGGCGTCGTCGGGGAGCGGCTGCGTCGCACGCACCTTGTTGTGTCGCAGCCGGTCCAGGCACGCGTTGATGACGATGCGGTGGAGCCATGTCAGGACGGCCGCGTCGCCCCGGTACTGGCGTGCCCGTCTGGACGCGGAGATCAGCGCGTCCTGCAGGGCGTCGGCCGCCTCCTCGGGGGACCGCATCGTACGGAGCGCGACCGCCCACAGCCGGTCCTTGTGGCGCCGTACGAGCTCGGCGAACGCCTCGTCGTCCCCGTCGGCGTAGCTGCGCAGGAGGTCGCCATCGGTGGTGTCCTCGGCACTCATGCCTTCACCGTCACTTCCGCGATCCCAGCCCTGAAGCCGCCCGTCACAGCCGGCAGCGACGTGATGTAGACCATGACGAACCGCGTCGTCACGGGCTTGCTCGGCGACAGGTCCACGTTCACCCCGGCCGCGCTGTTGCTCGCCACCACTGTCCACTGCGTAGCGCTCGTCATGGGGGGCGACGTGACCGTCGCCGCGTTCCCGGCCGGAACCCGCAGCTCGAGCCCGGTCGGCTGCCCCACCATCACGAGCGAGACCGTCCCCACGCTGACAGGCTGGCCGAGGTCGACGATGTAGCCGACGCCCTTCTTGAGCCCACCCAGCTTCGCGGTGCCTCTGTAGGTGACCGTGGTCCAGGCGGTGTCGGT
>DAIEHO010000178.1 GCA_027353565.1 Propionibacteriaceae bacterium | reverse complement strand
TGGCCGTCTCGCATCTCCTGGCCGCTGTTGAAGCTGGCAGCCTGGATGGTGATGTCGACCTTGGAGGCCGAGGGGTTCGTGCCGTCGAGCTCTGCGGCGCCCTCGAACTCGCCGAAGCCGCCGCGCACCTTCGTCACCATGGCGTGACGGGCGCTGAAGCCGATGCGGGAGTGGGCCGAGTCGATGGCGTACGTGCCCTTGAGATCAGTGAGGCTGGACATACAGGAGAACCTTCCGGTTAGTTGATATTTCAATCATAGCGTGCCGCCCCCTGATACGCAAGACTCAGCATGTGAACTGTGACGACCGGGGTCTGCTGAGGGACTCCTTCCACTGCCTGTACACACAGGGCTTCGCACGGGTGGCCGCCTGCGCGATCCCTGTCGCGATCGCCGACCCCGCGGCCAACGCCGCCACGGTCGTCGCGGCCGCCCGCGAGTGCAGCGAGCAGGGTGTCGCGGTCGCCGTGTTCCCCGAGCTGTGCCTCAGCGGGTACGCCATCGACGACCTGCTGCTCCAGGACCCGCTGCTCGATGCGGTCCAGGATGCCGTGGAGACCGTCCGGGCCGCCACCGAGGACCTGCTTCCCGTTGTCGTCGTCGGCGCCCCCTTGCTCACGGGCAACCGCTTGTACAACTGCGCCGTCGTCCTCCACCGCGGCAGCATCCTGGGCGTCGTGCCGAAGTCCTACCTGCCCAACTACCGCGAGTTCTACGAGAAGCGACACTTCGCGCTCGGTGCCGAGGTCGGCCCTGACAGCGAGATCGAGATCGGGGACGTGGTCGTACCGTTCGGCCCCCGTCTGCTGTTCGAGGCGACCGATCTGGTCGGGCTCACGCTGCACGTCGAGGTGTGCGAGGACATGTGGGTGCCCGTGCCGCCGTCGGCGCAGGCGGCGCTCGCGGGCGCGACAGTGCTCGCGAACCTCTCCGGCTCGCCGATCACCGTGACGAAGGCATCCGAGCGGTCCCTGCTGTGCAAGAGCGCCTCCGCGCGGTGCCTCGCCGCGTACGTCTTCGCCGCCGCCGGCGAGGGTGAGTCGTCGACCGACCTGTCCTGGGACGGGCAGACGATGGTGTACGAGTGCGGCGAGCTCCTGGCGGAGACCGAGCGGTTCCCCGAGGGCGTGCGGTACTCGCTCGCAGACGTCGACCTCGACCGGATCCGTCAGGACCGGCTGCGGCAGGGATCGTTCGACGACAACCGGATCGCCGAGGGGCCCGACGACTTCGAGACGATCCCGTTCACGCTGGGCCCGCCCGTCCGCGACCTCGGCCTGAGGCGCCCCGTGGACAGGTACCCGTTCGTCCCCAACGACCCCGGCCGGCTCGCGCTCGACTGCTACGAGGCGTACTCGATCCAGGTCTTCGGGCTCGAGCAACGGCTGCGGGCGCTCGGCAGCTCCAAGGTCGTCATCGGCGTGTCCGGAGGCCTCGACTCGACGCAGGCGCTCATCGTCGCCGCCCGTGCGATGGACCGGCTCGGCCGGCCGCGCTCGGACATCCTCGCGTTCACGCTTCCCGGTTTCGCGACGAGCGACCACACCAAGAACAACGCGATCGCGCTTGCGACGTCACTAGGGGTGACGTTCGAGGAGATCTCGATCGTGCCGCTCGCCACCCGGATGCTCCAGGACCTCGGCCACCCCTTCGCCGAGGGACATCCGGTGTACGACGTGACGTTCGAGAACGTCCAGGCGGGGCTGCGCACGGACATCCTGTTCCGCGCCGCGAACCAGCGCGGCGGCATCGTGCTGGGCACCGGTGACCTGTCCGAGCTGGCGCTCGGGTGGTGCACGTACGGGGTGGGCGACCAGATGAGCCACTACACGGTCAACTCGGGAGTGCCGAAGACGCTCATCCAGCACCTCATCCGCTGGGTGATCAGCGAGCGCATCTTCGCCGACGACGTCAACGCGACGCTGCGCAGCATCCTCGACACCGAGATCACGCCCGAGCTCGTACCCACGGGCGAGGACGGTGCGCCACAGTCGACGCAGGCGACCGTCGGCCCGTACAACCTGCAGGACTTCTCGCTGTACTACACGCTCCGGTACGGGTTCAGGCCGCGCAAGGTCGCGTACCTCGCATGGCACGCCTGGCACGACACGACGTACGGACCGTGGCCGAGCGGGATCCGGGAGGACGAGCGGGTCAGCTACGAGCTGTCGGAGATCCGGGGCTGGCTCGAGGTCTTCCTGAGGAGGTTCTTCGGCTTCTCCCAGTTCAAGCGCTCGGCACTGCCGAACGGCCCGAAGGTCGTGGCGGGCGGCTCGCTCTCCCCGCGCGGGGACTGGCGCGCCCCCTCCGACGGCAACGCCCGCATCTGGCTCGCCGACCTCGAGGGCGTCCCGGCGGACTAGGACCGACCCGCGAGGTCCGAGCCCGTTCCCGTGTCGGCAGAACCACGGCCGATCATGGGTTCGCGCCGCTCCGGCCTCGAATCTTCGATCCACGCTAGACAGCCGGATAGTGTCCGGACATGGACCCGATCCAGAACCCGTACGCGCCCGGGGCGGGGCAGCGGCCGCCGGAGCTCGCGGGCCGGGACGAGCAGCTGCGGCAGTTCGACGTCGTCCTCGAGCGGATCGCGCGCGGCCGGCCGGAGCGGTCGCTGGTGCTGACCGGTCTGCGCGGCGTCGGCAAGACGGTGCTGCTGAACTCGATGCGCTCAGCGGCCGTACGGGCGGGCTGGGGTACGGGCAAGTTCGAGGCGCGACCCGACCAGAGCGTGCGGCGCCCGATCGGCGGCGCGCTCCACATGGCCGTGCGCGAGCTGGCGCATCCCGACCCCTCACCCGTCCTCGGCGCCCTGAAGGCGTTCGTGGAACGCGATGCACCGAAGGGGTCGAAGCCCGCCGACCGCTGGCAGCCGGGGATCATGGCGCCGACCGTCACGGGTCGCGCCGACTCGGGGGACATCGAGATCGACCTCGTCGAGCTGCTCGTGGACGTCGCGGGCCTCGCCGCCGACGTTGGACGCGGTGTCGCCCTGTGCATCGACGAGATGCAGGACCTCGGACCGGCCGACGTGTCCGCGGTGTGCGCTGCGGTGCACGAGCTGGGCCAGCAGGGGCTGCCCCTGGTGGTCGTCGGTGCGGGGCTGCCCCACCTGCCTGCTGTGCTGTCCGCATCGAAGTCGTACTCGGAACGGCTCTTCCGCTACCAGCTCGTCGACCGACTGCCGCGCGACGCGGCCGACCAGGCGCTCGCGGCACCGGCCACCGACGAAGGCGTCGAGTGGGCGCCCGGGGCGCTGGATGCGATGTACGAGGTGACCGGCGGCTACCCGTACTTCGTGCAGGCGTATGGCAAGGCCGTCTGGGACACCGCGCCGCGTACGCCGATCAGCCGTGAGGACGTCGAGGTCGGCGCGCCTCAGGCCGAGGCCGAGCTCGCGGTCGGGTTCTTCGGGAGCCGGTACGAACGGGCCACGCCCGCCGAGCGCGACTACCTGCGTGCCATGGCTGACGCCGACGCGGACGGCCTTGGCTCGGTCTCGACCAGTGAGGTCGCTCGGCTGCTCACCCGTACGCCGCAGTCCCTGTCCCCCGCCCGCGACTCCCTCCTCAAGAAGGGCCTCGTCTACTCCGGCGAACGCGGCCGCGTCGCCTTCACAGTCCCCCACTTCGGGCGGTACCTGCGTACGGTCGGGTGACCAGTCGCTCGTCACGAGCACGGGCTCTGGCGCCGCCGGTCCACGCGGAGGGATCGCGTCGGGGCAGCACTCCAGAAGCTCTCCGAGGACCACGCCGTGGCCGGCGCCACGGGCCGAGATCGCCGCGGAGCGTCCCCGGAGAGAGCTGTGCACAGGGGCGGTTGCGACGGGCCGGCGACGACCTCGACGCGTGGGCATGCGCGCCCCCACGCCATGGATCCTTCCCGACCAGCCGAC
>DAIEHO010000177.1 GCA_027353565.1 Propionibacteriaceae bacterium | reverse complement strand
ACGTGCGGCTTGGTCACGGGGACGATGAGGATGGCGATCAGCGAGATCGCGCCGACGACGACCAACGCACGCAGCACACCGAAGTGGTCGCCGAGGAAGCCGAGGAAGGGCGGGCCGGCGAGGAACGCCGTGTAGCCGATCGTGGCGACCACGCTGAGCCGCATCGGGGCGCGCGCCGGGTCGTCCGCTGCCGCGGACATGCCGACCGGGAACCCGAGGCTCGCGCCGACGCCCCAGACCGCGGCACCGATGAACGCGAGCCACGTCGGCCCGAACACGACCAGCAAGCAGCCCACGATGGCCATGCCGAACAGGATCCTAAGGACGGTCACCCGCCCGTACGTGTCGAGCAGCCTCGTCCCGAGGATCCGGCCCGCGGTCATGAACACGAGGAAGACGGCGAACGCGACGACGCCCAGCGCGTTGCTCAGCCGGTGCCCGTCGACGAACGCCACCGCCATCCAGTCGTTCGCCGTGCCCTCGGCGAACGCGGCGGAGAGCACGATGACGCCGATGAGGAGCGTGCGGGGCTCCAGCCACGCGGACCTCACGACCGGCTTCGTCTCGCCCTCCGCGAGCGGCTCGTCGCCGTGCGTCGGCAGGAACTGAGACGTGCCCCACAGGACGGCGACGACGGCGATGGCGACGACGACTCCGATGTGGGCGAGGATCGGGACCTTGAGCGCGGTCAGGCCGGCGCCGATGAGCGCCGCCAGCACGGTGCCGCCGCTGAACGCGGCGTGGAACCACGGCATGATCGCGCGGCCGAGACCCGTCTCGATCCGTGTCCCCTCGAGGTTCTGCGAGACGTCCCAGATGCCGTTGCCGAGTCCCACGAACAGCAACCCGGGGACGACCCACCACGGGGACCCGGTGAACTGCACGGCGATGGCTGCTACCAGCTCGCCGGACATGGCGAGAGCGAGCCCCAGCCGTACGATCGACACCGCTCCGTGCCGGTGGGCCAGCCGTCCCGCCAGCGGCAGCCCGATCAGGGAGCCGGCCGACACGGCCAGCAGGAGCAGGCTCAGCGTTCCCGGGGTGAGGTGGAGTGTCTGCTTGATGTCCGGGATCCGCGACATCCAGGACGCCAGCGCGAACCCGTTCACCGCGAACACCACCAGGTCCCCGTTCCGCGCCGACGCGACGCGACCAGGGGTGAGCGTGACGTCCTGAACCATCGGGGTCCTTCCGCATGCTGTCCGCGGGCGTCGCGGCGGCCAGCGGCCACGCTAGCATCAATTTGTACACAGATGTCGGTTTCCGGCGCTACTCTTGCGCCCGGAGGAGGCGCGGATGGGCGGTCAGCGCGGGGCGTACGCCAGAGGCCTGGCGCGCCGCGACGAGATCATCGACGGTGCCGTCGAGCTCTTCGGTCGCATCGGGTACCGCAATGCGACGATCCTCGACATCGCGACCCACGTCGGCATCTCCAGGACAGGGCTCCTGCACCACTTCGCGAGCAAGGAGGCGCTGCTCAAGGCCATCCTCGCGAGGCGGGACAGTGAGGACATCGAGAGGTTCGGCACGAGCGACGACCCGTTGAGCGACCTTCGGAACCTCGTCACCCTCGTCAGGCACAACGCGAGCATCCCGAACCTCGTGGACCTGTTCGCCGTGCTCTCGGCGGAGGCAGCCGACCCCGCGCACCCGGCCCACGACTACTTCGTCCGCCGGTACGAGCGGGCGAGGGCCGCGATGCGCGCCGCCCTCGCACGAGCTCGCGACGCTCGGCTCCTCGTCCCGGACGTCGACATCGACCACGAGTCGCGAGCGCTCGTTGCGCTGCTCGACGGCCTGCAGGTCCAGTGGCTCCTCGCGCCGCACGAGGTCGACATGGCGGACGAGCTGGCTGTCCAGCTCCGGAAGCTCCTGCTCGTCCCGCTCGAGCCGGCCTCATAGGTCCTTCGATCAGGATGCTGGTTGTCGGAAGGCTGTCGGCGCTCGTCCGGCGCCGTTCCATCACAGTGCATGTTCTGGACCGTGAATCCGCCCTTCACAGCGTGCACTTTGATTGAACCGTCGTGAGACCCCCCGTTCGGCGCCTCCATAACATGCGGTTCGATGGTTCTCCTCTGATGCGACGCGACAGGGCCGGCTCCCACGCGATAGAACATGACGACGACCGATGGGGGTAGAGGACGATGACGGCCTGG
>DAIEHO010000158.1 GCA_027353565.1 Propionibacteriaceae bacterium | reverse complement strand
AGCGATCCGTCCTCCCGTTCCACGGCGATCGACTGCCTCGAGCACCTCTCAGCCGTCCTGAGCAGCGAGGCGAACCGTGGCGCGTGACCGTCGGCTCAGGGTCGCCGGGCGGCTCATGACGTCCGCGGCAGGCCGCCTGCTCGTCACGTACGCGATCACGGCAACCATCCTCACGGTCCTCGCCGTCGTCCTGGGCGGGATCTTCGGCGTCAACTTCAACCCGGTCGTGCTGATCCTCGTCGCTCTGGGCGCGGCCGTCGTGGTCTGGCTGGTCGTCGTCATCGAGGACTGGGCGCCCCCGCTGAGCTGGGAGGACGTCCGCTTCCCCACGTCCAGCCTCCACGTGGGCTCCGACAACCGGACGCGCCGACTGGCATCCCTGATTGCGTCGTCCGACGAGGTGCACCGCATGAGCCAGCGGTCGCTGAGGGACCTGCTCAGCGAGATCACGGCGTCACGTCTCGTACGGCTGCACGACGCCGACCCACATGCCCCCTTCGCCTCACCCGCCATCAGTCGCCCGTTGAGGTCCTACCTGACACGGCCGGCCACCGCGGTCCCACCGCTCACGCGCCGCGTCCTGCATTCCTACCTCGAGGAGATCAGCCGCCTATGACCGTTCCTTCCCTCACGCTCGCGGAGGCCTCAGCCCTCGCCGCCGACGTCCTCGACCAGGTCGAGCGGGCGGTCATCGGCAAGCGCGACGCGTTGCGCCTGGTGCTCGCGGGCGTCCTCGCGGGCGGCCACGTACTCATCGAGGACCTGCCGGGGCT
This sequence comes from Propionibacteriaceae bacterium, assembly GCA_027353565.1. GTDB lineage: Bacteria > Actinomycetota > Actinomycetes > Propionibacteriales > Propionibacteriaceae > Fen-668. The sequence goes on along the minus strand of DAIEHO010000158.1, from coordinate 4,377 downwards.
CGGCAAGACGGTGGCCGCCCACAGCCTCGCGACGGCACTGGGCCTGACGTACACGCGAGCTCAGTTCACCCCCGACCTGCTGCCCAGCGACCTCACGGGCGGCTACATCTACGACCAGCGCGCGAGTGAGTTCGTCTTCCGTCCCGGGCCCGTCTTCACAGGTCTCCTCCTGGCGGACGAGATCAACCGCACGCCACCGAAGACGCAGTCGGCGCTGCTCGAGGCGATGCAGGAGCACCGGGTGTCCGTCGAGGGGCACACGTTCGACCTGCCCCGGCCGTTCCACGTGCTCGCGACGGCGAACCCGATCGAGCACGAGGGCACCTACCCGCTTCCGGAGGCGCAGCTGGACCGGTTCCTCCTGCGACTCTCGTTCGGCTACCCGTCGGCGAGCGACGAGGTCGACGTCCTGGTGCGGCGCATCGCACGCCGTACGGAGGAGGCCACGATCGACGCGGTGCTCGACCCCGCGAGGCTGCTGGCCGTCCAGAGCGCGGTCGAGGACATCCACGTGGCGCCGTCGGTCCTGCGGTACGTGGTGGCGTTGGTGACGGCGACCCGTCTGGACAAGACGGTCCTCGTCGGCGCGTCCCCTCGAGGGTCCTTGGCGCTCGTCGCCTGCTCCCGCGCGGTCGCTCTGCTGGACGGGCGCAGCTTCGTGGCACCCGAGGACATCAAGGCGGTCGCTCATGGTGCGCTCGACCACAGGATCACGCTCCGGCCCGAGCTGTGGCTGAGTGACGCGACGGCCGGGGCGGTCGTCGACGCGGCGCTCGACGAGACCCCCGTCCCCGACGCGAGCGACGTGCAGCCGCGGTGACCGAGCTCCCGATCCGGCCGACGCCCGCGCTCGTACGGTCCCTCCTCCTGGGACTGCTCCTGGCGCTCGGCGGCATCGTGCTGGGTCAACCCGGGGCCGCGGTGCTGGCTGCCCCGTTCGTCGTCCACGTGGCATGGGCACTGCTGACGCGGGCACGCACGGATGTGGTTCGCGTACGGACCAGGCCGCGCCTCGTCGCCGTGCACGAGGACGACTCGGTGCCGGTACGGATGGTGACCGACCGCCCGGGATGGTGGCTCGCGGTCTCGTGGCCGCTGCGGTTCGGGATCCGGCTGGCCCCGCGCTCGGGTGCCGTGATCGACGCGGGCGACGCGAAGGTCGTCGTCGAGCCGCACACCTGGGGTCGCTACCTCGTCGGGCCGCCGCAGGTCGCGCTCATGGACGGATCGGGATCGTGGCGCGCGGCGGGGGACGGCCCGTCCGCGTACGTCGTCGTGAGACCCGCCGCAGCCAGCCTTGTGGGCTCGAGCGGCGTCACCCGTCCGATCGGTATGGCCGGCAGCCATCCGTCGGCGACACCGGGGGAGGGCAGCCAGCTCGCGGAGCTGCGCGAGTTCCGCCTCGGCGACCGTCTCAAGCGGATCAACTGGCGCGTGACCTCGCGCACCGGACGCCTCCACGTGGCCACGATGCTCACCGAGCGCGACACCGACGTGCTGCTCGTCATGGACACCATGCACGACGTACCGGGGCTCAGACCGACGGATGCGACGTCGCTCGACCTGGCTGTACGGGCTGTGGCCGCGCTCGCGCGCCACTACCTCGGCTACGGGGACAGGGTCGCTGTGCACGACATCGGGCGTCGCATGCGCCATGTCCGTGCGGGCACCGGCCCGCGGCAGCTGCTCGTCACGATCGACGCCCTGTCGCGGATCGAGCGCGGCACGAACCCTGTGTTCCGCGGCCGGCCGATCCGGGGCATCACCCCTGGCACTCTCGTATTCTTCTGCTCGCCGCTCATCGACGAGTCGTCGACGACAGAGGTGGGTCGGCTCCGCCAGCTGGGGTGCGAGGTCGTCGTCGTCGACACGCTGCCCGCCGACATCGGGACCCCGCGGTGGCTGAAGAGCCGCCGCCGGCGGGACCGCAGCTGGTTGGACGAGGCCTGGGTCGTACGCCGGCTCGAGCGTGAGGAGATGTTCGCCCGGCTCCGCCAGGCAGGCGTCCCTGTCGTCGCGTGGAGAGGCACCGGGTCACTCGCGGGAGTCCTCGCGACGATGGAGCGGTCCCGACGAGCGCCTCGCCTCGCGAGGAGGAGCTGATGGACGAGCTCGTCGCCGCCCTGATCGACCGCATCCGTACGGTCACCCTTCATCAGTGGCTCACCAAGCTGGTCCTGGCCCTCGTCGGCACTGCGCTCATCGCGGTCTGCGACTCCGCCACGAGTGCCGCGCTCGCCGGGACGACCCCCGTCATCGCGGCGATCTTCCTCGCGTTCCTCGTGCTCTGGCCGGAGTCGGTCGCCTCGATCCTGTTCCTCGGCTTCTGCGCGGTCTGGTGGCTGTTCGCGTGGCACCGCTCCATCTGGGTGACGGTACCGGTGGCGGCGCTCGTGGGACTCGTACACCTGCTCTCGGCGCTCGCCACGGGCCCGCGCCACGCCGTCGTACGGCCCGCGGCCCTGCGGTTCCTCGGCACGCGCATCGGTGCGTACGTGCTCGTCACCGCCGGGGTCGGGGGCGCCGTCGCCGCTCTCACGACCCTGCCGACATCCCGATGGGTCGCGTGGGTCGCGATGGTCGCGATCTGTGTCGCCACCCTCGTCGCCACGCTCGTGGCGGGCAGCGTCGACGAAGCGGGCCACGCGCCCGAGGAGCCCCTCGACGACGAGCCGTTCCTTCGCGACGACCTCTCGGCCGAGCTGAGCGCCGCAGAACGATCCGACCCTGACGAGCCGCCCCGGGACCAGCGCCGCCTGCCCCGCAGGCACTTCTGGTAGCCCCTCGCGTCAGGCCGTCCTCGTCACGACTGCGCGTCGCGCAGCTCCTGGCGGCGTGCGCGCAGCAGGCTCACCTGTTGCGTACTGGTCGCTGCAGCCACCGTCCAGGCCATCGCCGTGGCTGCCTGGGCCATCACCTCGTACGCCTCGTCGGTGCCCGCCGCGGCCGCGTAGTCCGCCGAGTGGAGCGACGCCGTCACGCCCGGGAGCCTGACCCACGGGTGCAGCGACGGGACCACCTGCGAGACGTTGCCCATGTCCGTGGAGCCGCCGGCGAGCGGTACGCCGGGAGCCGGGTCGAGCCCCAGCTCCACGAGGGCGTCGCACCACAGGCCGCCCAGGAGGTCGTTCTGGCGCAGGGGCTGGTACGGACGCCCGACCGGCTCGACCGTCAGCTCGCACCCCGTGGCCAGCGCCCCGGCCTCGAGGCAGCGGACGACGCGGACCCGCAACGCCTCGTACTCCTCGAGGGTCCACGCCCGACACTCGAACTCGATCGTCGCGTGGTCGGGGATGACGTTCGGAACCGCACCGGACCGGACCACGTTGGCGCTGAGCCGGTGGTCGCTCGGGACCTGCTGCCGCAGCAGCGCCAGCGCGACCTCGGCGATGACGACCGCGTCAGTGGTGTTGCGTCCGAGGTGGGGGGCCGCGGCGGCATGCGCGGCTCGGCCCGTGTACGTGGCGACGAACTGGCCGATCGCCTGGCTGGACGTGCCGCGGGGGTCAAGGCGGATGCCGTCCGGGACGGTGTGGATCATGATCGCGAGGTCGACATCGGCGAAGACGCCGTCGGCGATCAGCGGGATCTTGCCGCCGCCGCGCTCCTCGGCCGGACACCCGACGGCCAGCACGGTCAGGCCGAGCGCCTCCGCGTGATCGGCGAGAGCGATCGCAGCGAGGGCTCCGGCTCCCGAGATGAGGTTGTGCCCGCAGGCGTGGCCGATCTCGGGCAGCGCGTCGTACTCGAGGCAGACCGCGACCGTCGCACCGCCCGAGCCGGCTCGGGCCACGAAGGCCGTCGGATCTCCCGGTGCGGGATCGAGGTCGAAGCCGTGCCCGGTGAGCAGCTCGCTGAGGCGCGCGACCGCGCGGTGCTCCAGGTCGGCCGTCTCAGGATCGGCGTGGATCGCGCGCGCGACGGCCTCCACCTCGGGCCGCAGGCCCTCCACACGGGCCTTGAGATCGTCTCGGACGGTCATGTAGCTCCTCACACATCGGTGGTGCCACGCTAACAACTTGGGTGGCCACGTGGTCGACCGGCCGGGTGCGACGGGACAAGTACCGGAAACACTCGGCCCGACACGTCCGGGGAGGGCAGGATTCAGCTGTCACCACACGTGCGCTCTGGGCACTCGGAAGAAGGAAGTCTCGATGCAGCTACGCGAGGATGCCACCTGGTCGCTCGTGGTCCCGACGTCGATCGGCGTACGGATCACCCCGGAGAACACCCAGCCCGTCCATGTCTACAGCCGGTACGTGATGCAGGCCACGTCCGCCGAGACCAACGTCGCGAGCGTCACCAGCTATCTGGGGCTCCCGACCCTCGCGCTGACCAACTTCGTCGCCGGCAGCCCGGTCTCGGCGTTCATCAAGG
>DAIEHO010000004.1 GCA_027353565.1 Propionibacteriaceae bacterium | reverse complement strand
ATGGTCGTCATCTTCCTCGTGAAGGACTACCGGGTTCTGAGGAGGTATCCGTACGTCCTGTTCCTCGCCGGTCTCGTCCTGCTGCTCCTCCCGCTCACGCCGCTAGGCATCGAGCTCAACGGGTCCCGCATCTGGATCCGGCTGTTCGGGTACAGCTTCCAGCCGGCCGAGGTGGCCAAGCTCGTGCTGAGCCTGGCGTTCGCGGGATACCTGGCCAACACCAAGGACGTGTTGGCGATGGCGGGCCCGAAAGTGCTGGGGTTCACGCTGCCTCGGGCGAGGGACCTCGGGCCGATCGCCGTGATGTGGGTCGCGAGCATGCTCGTCCTCATCTACCAGAAGGACCTCGGCACCTCGATGCTGTTCTTCGGGCTGTTCGTCGCCATGGTCTACGTCGCGACCGGTCGGTCGAGCTGGGTCGTGATCGGCGGTCTGCTCTTCGTCGCCGGGGGCTGGTTCGCCTACCAGAAGTTCAAGTACGTGGACGTTCGCGTGAGCTCGTGGCTCGACCCCTTCAGCAACTACAACCAGAACTACCAGGTCATCCAGGCGCAGTTCGGGTTCGCGTACGGCGGTCTCCTGGGGCGCGGCTGGGGCTTGGGACGACCGGGGCTGACGCCGCTGGCGAAGAGCGACTTCATCACCGCGGCGATCGGCGAGGAGCTCGGCATCGTCGGTCTGATGGCCGTCGTCGTCGTGTACGGGATCATCGTCGCCCGTGGCCTGCGTACCGCCCTCAGCTGCACAGAGCCGTTCGGCAAGCTGCTCTCGGCCGGGTTGTCGCTCGTGTTCGCGCTCCAGGTCTTCGCGATTATCGGCGGCGTCACCCGGCTGCTCCCTCTCACTGGTCTGACAACGCCGTTCATGTCCCAAGGCGGCTCGTCGATGGTCGCCAACTGGCTCGTCATGGCGGTGATGCTCGTGGTCAGCAACGACGCGCGCCGTCCCGCCGTGGTCCATGAGGACGAGGGGGCCGTGGCCTCCCTGTCCGCCGACGCCACGCAGGTCATCAACGTGCGAGACGTGACAGGCGCGTCCTCGGACATCGCCCGCGTCTCCCGGCAGCCGCGCCCCGAGCCCCGTACCGCGTCCAGCCCCAGCCTCCCCGACGAGGAGCAGACACCCTCGCACGGCTTCCTCGACGACTCCGACATCGAGGCGACCGCCGCGTTCACGGCCGAAGAGCGGACGACCGCGCTTCCGGCGAGCGAGCCTCCCGACGCCGCTCCGGGCGGCAGCGCGGCCAGGGGCGACCGAGCCGACGAGGCCCCGGCGCCTGCCGATGGTGCCGAGGACCGCCGTGCACCCTCGGTCCCGGAGGACTCCAGTGCCGATACCGGGGCCGGCTCCCAGGAGCCCGGCCCGCCGATCACCCATTTCGACGACGCGACGCAGGTCTATCGGTTCGACCAGGAGGAACTGTGAACGCATCGATCCGCCGCACCGCTGTCGTCGCGTCCGTGCTGTTCCTCGCCCTGCTGGTCAACATCAGCATCGTGCAGCTGTGGCGGCAGAGCTCGTTGTCGGCGGACGACCGCAACCGGCGCGTCCTCGACGCGGAGTTCGCCCAGAACCGGGGTGCGATCCTCGCCGGCGACACGCAGATCGCGACGACGACGCCGATCAAGGACCGTTTCCAGTACCAGCGCTCGTACCCGGAGGGGAGCCTGTACGCGACAGTGACCGGCTGGTACTCGTACGACTTCGGGCGCTCGGGACTCGAGGCGAAGTACTCGACGGAGCTCGCCGGTACGGCGTCCAGCCAGACACTGGCCCGGCTGGTCGACCTGTTCACCGGCGCCACCCCGGTCGGCGCGACCATCCAGACGACGATCGACCCGAAGCTGCAGCAGGTGGCGGCGCAACAGCTCGCGGGGAAGAAGGGGGCGGTGGTGGCGCTCGACCCCAAGACGGGCGCGATCCTCGCGATGGTCTCGACCCCCACGTACGACCCCAACACGCTCGCGACCCACGACCTGACGGCGGCCAGGGCCGCCTGGACAGCTCTCAACGCCGACCCGAACAAGCCCTTGTCGGACAGGGGGACCCGTGAGATCTACCCGCCCGGCTCGACGTTCAAGCTCGTCACCGCGGCGGCCGCGCTCGAGAACGGCATGGCGCCGGACACGATGCTCAACACCCCCAGCCAGCTCACACTGCCGAACTCGACCAGCGTGCTCGGCAACGAGATATCGGCCTGCGGCAACGGCCAGCAGACCATGGACCGCGCGTTCCAGCTGTCCTGCAACACGGCGTTCGCGAACCTGGGCATCACGCTGGGTGCTGACAAGATCCGTGCTCAGGCAGAGAAGTTCGGCTTCAACTCGGCGCCGATGACCGACATCAACGCCGCCAAGAGCCAGTTCCCGACCCAGCTGGACGCGGCGCAGACGATGCTCAGCGCGATCGGCCAGTACGACGTCGCGGCCAGCCCACTGCAGATGGCGATGGTCGCCGCGGCGATCGACAACGACGGTGTGCTCAACACGCCCTACCTGGTCAGCGAGATCCGCAGCGCCGACCTCAAGGTCCTGTACCGGCACGGGCCCGACAGCAAGCAGTCCCTGTCGTCCGGGTCCGCGCAGGCGCTGCAGCAGATGATGGTCAACGTCGTCCAGAAGGGCACCGGGACGGCGGCGCAGGTGCCCGGTGTGGTGGTCGGCGGCAAGACCGGTACGGCGCAGACGGACCTCACGAAGAACCCGTACGCGTGGTTCGTGTCCTTCGCGAAGAACCCCGACATCGCGGTCGCGGTCTTCATCGAGGATGCGCACGTCGCCCGAAACGACATCGCCGGTGGAGCGCTCGCGGGCCCCATCGCCAAGGCCTTGATCCAGGCGTCACGATGAGGAACTCACCGTCCGCTAACGCAATCTTGAGAGCCCCCGGCACACGCGCTCAGCCCTCTCTCATGTTGAATGGTCACAATGTGCCGGGACTGATCAGTCGAGCACGGGGCGTGGGAGGGTCATGGTGACAGCCGAGCAGGGGACGCTGCTGGGCGGCCGCTACCAGCTGGGGCCTGTGCTGGGCCGCGGTGGGATGGCGGAAGTGCGGCGGGCGCTCGACACGCGGCTCAGCCGTCCGGTGGCCATCAAGATGCTTCGCATCGACCTCGCGGGCGACTCCACCTTTCAGGCGAGGTTCCGCCGCGAGGCCCAGGCGGCGGCCGGGCTGAACCATCCGAACATCGTCAGCGTGTACGACACGGGGGAGCAGCTCGACCCCGCATCGGACGTCCACGTCCCGTACATCGTCATGGAGCTCGTCGTCGGCCACACGCTGCGCGACCTGCTGCGTGAGGGACGCAAGATCCTTCCCGACCGGGCGCTCGAGATGGAGATGGGCGTTCTCGACGCCCTCCAGTACAGCCATCAGGCCGGCATCATCCACCGCGACATCAAGCCCGCGAACGTGATGCTGACCTCGACGGGCCAGGTGAAGGTCATGGACTTCGGCATCGCACGTGCGGTCGCCGACACCTCCGCCTCGATGACCCAGACCGCGGCCGTCATCGGCACCGCCCAGTACCTGTCTCCGGAGCAGGCGCGCGGCGAGACCGTCGACAACCGCTCGGACGTGTATGCGGTCGGCTGTCTCCTGTACGAGCTCCTCGTGGGAGAGCCGCCGTTCAAGGGCGACTCGCCGGTGAGCGTCGCCTACCAGCACGTGCGCGAGCTGCCGGTACGACCGTCGCTGATCGACAGCGTCATCACGCCGGAGATGGAAGCGATCACGCTCAAGGCCCTCGAGAAGGACCCCGAGAATCGCTACCAGTCGGCGAAGGAGATGCGCGACGACATCGCCAGGCTCCTCGGCGGCCTCACCCCGACCGCGCAGCTGCCGGTCGTGGCGCCGGAGCAGGTGACCATGCTGGCGCCCGTCGTCGAGCCGGCCATGGCGTCGTCCGCCACCAG
>DAIEHO010000153.1 GCA_027353565.1 Propionibacteriaceae bacterium | reverse complement strand
CTCGGGAACCGTCCCCGATGGCCCGGTCACCAGTCCAGCACGGAGCCGTCCATGCGGCGGGCGACGGGCAGGTAGGCGGTGGTGTACGGGTGGGCGCTGAGCAGCCCTTCGTCGATGTCGACGCCCAGTCCGGGGGCGTCGCCGGGCTGCAGGACGCCGTCGTCGTAGCTCCAGGCGTGTGGGAAGGCCTCGTGGACGAGGTCGGCGTAACCCATGTACTCCTGGATGCCGAAGTTGTGGGTCGAGGCACCCATGTGGATGCTCGCGGCGAGCGCGATGGGCGAGATGTCGGACGGCCCGTGCGGTCCTGCCTTGACGCCATGCACCTCGGCGAGCGCGTAGATCTTGCGGGAGTGGCTGATGCCGCCCGCGTGGACGACCGCGGTACGGATGTAGTCGATGAGCCGGTTCTCGATCAGGTACTGGCAGTCCCAGATCGTGTTGAAGACCTCACCGATCGCCAGGGGTGTGGTGGAGGCGTTGCGCACGAACCGCATCGCCTCCTGGTCCTCGGCAGGGGTGACGTCCTCCAGCCAGAACAGGTTGAACGGCTCGACCGACTTGGCCAGTCGGGCCGCCTGCGTCGGCGTCAGCCGATGGTGCGCGTCGTGCAGGAGGTGGACGTCGTCGCCGACCTTCTCCCTGACCGCCGCGAGCACCTTCGGCACGTGGCGGATGTACGCGTCCGCGTCGAAGCGCTCCTCCGACGGGCGGGCCGCACGACCCGCGGGCTCGTAGTTCGGGTCCTTGGACACCCCGTACACCTTGTCGAGGCCGGGGACTCCGGACTGCACACGGATGTGCTTCGCGCCCTTGGCCAGGTGGGCGTCCACGGCATCCAGCAGGGCCGGGATGTCCCAGCCGAACGCGTGCCCGTAGGTGGGAACAGCGTCCCGGACCCGGCCGCCGAGCAGCTGGTAGACGGGCAGGTTCGCCCGCTTCCCGAGGATGTCCCACAGCGCCATGTCGATGGCACCGATCGCCGCCATCGTCACCGGTCCGCGACGCCAGTACGCCCCCCGGTACAGGTACTGCCAGATGTCCTCGATACGCCCCGGGTCCAGGTCGACCAGCAACGGTGCGACGTGGTCGGCCAGGTACGACGCCACGGCGAGCTCGCGGCCGTTGACGGTGGCGTCACCGAGCCCGACGATGCCGTCCGCGGTCGTGATCCTCAGCGTGACGAAGTTGCGCGTCGGGCTCGAGACGAGCACCTCGGCCTTGACGATGCGATCCGACATTGCGTGCTCCTCAGCGAGGTCTCGATGGTCAGCTCGCTCGACCGTAGCAGCCGAGTCGACGGTGCGTGCAGCGCGCTCCGGTGGCCACAGACGTCGCGACGGGCCCCTCTGCAGCGTGCTCAACGAGCGTCCCGTCCGGCTTCGTGCGGCTGGTCACGCAGGCATGTGCTCTCTGGGAGCCCTCGCAGGGCTCGTGAACTCGGGGCAGCCGGTGCGCGTACCCGCCGACAAGGGGTACGTTCACCAGTGACAACGTTTACAGAAATGATGACAAGCGGCTGCAACTCGATACACAAGAGGTTGCGGCCGGGCAGGATCTCGACGTACGGACACCTCGCCTGCCTGCGATCAGGCCAGGCCCGGCCGCCGGCCAGGCTCACAGTCGAGCCACAGGAACCCTCAGACCCAACTGGTGGGCCGGAGCAGGTAGAAGGGACAAAGATGAACATTGCTCGCCGTTCGGTCCTCATCGGGGCTTCGGCAGTCCTCGGTACGGCCGCACTCGACGCCTGTGGCGCGCCCACCGCGCCCAGCGCTGGACCGAGTGCCGATGCCAGTAGCGCGGTCCCCCTCAAGCCGAGCAAGCCCGTCACGCTGAACATCCTCGACGTCGCCGGTGACCTGCAGCTCACCCAGGGCATGATCGACGACTTCAAGGCCAACAACCCCGACATCGTGAGCTCGATCACCACGTCGTCGGCCAGCGCGCCCGACCTCGTCGGCAAGATCAAGGCACAGCAGAACGCCGGCAGGGTCGACATCGCCATGGTGCTGACCGGTACGGACGGCCTGGCCGGTGGGCTCTCCCAGAACATCTGGCAGCCGCTGCTTCCGGCGAACGCGAGCGTCCTGACAGGAATGGCCAACTACCTTCCGGCGGCCGCGAAGATGCAGGCGCTGGCGGGGACGTACGGCGTGTGCGTCACCTACTACCCCTCGGGCCCGCTCATCGAGTACATGCCCAACAGGGTCTCCACCCCGCCGACCACTGCCGACGAGCTGATGGCGTGGGCGAAGGCCCACCCGAACAAGCTCGAGTACGCCCAGCCGGCCAACTCGGGCCCGGGCCGGACGTTCCTGATGGGCTTGCCGTACATCCTCGGTGACAAGGACCCGATGGATCCCACGAACGGCTGGGACAAGACCTGGGCGTACCTCAAGGAGCTCGGTTCGTACATCAGCGTCTACCCGTCCGGGACGACGCAGACGATGAAGGACCTGGCCTCGGGTGCGTTAGACATGATCGTCTCCACCACGGGGTGGGACATCAATCCGCGCGCTCTGGGCACCGTCCCGATCGAGGCCAAGGTCGGCACGCTGGCCGGCTTCAAGTGGGTCACCGATGCTCACTACGTCTGCGTGCCGAACGGCGTCTCGCAGGACCAGCTGACCGCTGTCGTCCGGCTCATCGCGTGGATGCTC
>DAIEHO010000149.1 GCA_027353565.1 Propionibacteriaceae bacterium | reverse complement strand
GACAGCGTCGTGAACGTCAGCACAGGGTCAGGCTAGCGACCCCCGACCTCGCCCGGTGGTCCCGTCGAAGAAGCGGGCTCGGCGGAAGACGGGAGGCCCCATCAGGTGCGGCCGGCGGCCTTCGGGGACGGGAACGAGGGTCCCGCTGTGCGGAGGGTCGCGGGGCGCCGTTCAGCGGGCGCGGAGGGTGCGGCTCACCCTCAGCGAAGCCCGCTCCACTGCTTGTGGCGGCGGACGGTGGAGACGATGAACTCGACGACCCGCTGCGAGCAGTTCCCGATCTGGTAGTCGTCGGGCACGACGATGGGCTCGCGCCGCATCGCGAGGGTCATGGCCTCGATGACGTTGTCCGGGTCGAGGCCGGTCATGATGATGGCGCCGGTGTCGAGGGCCTCCGGTCGCTCGATCGCATCGCGCAGCGTGACGGCCGGGAACCCGAGAAGGCTCGACTCCTCGGCGATCGTGCCCGAGTCGGACAGCACGCATGCCGCGCTCAGCTGGAGCCGGTTGTAGTCGAGGAAGCCCAGCGGCGGGTGGAACGTGACGCCGTCCAGCACCCGTCCGAGCACGTCGAGGCGCTTGCGGGTGCGCGGATGGGTCGACACGAGGACCGGCTTGCCGTACGTGTCGTGCACCCGCTGCAGGCAGTCCAGCAGCGCGTCCAGCCGCTGCGGCGAGTCAACGTTCTCCTCGCGGTGGGCAGAGACGAGGAAGTACGAACCCGGCTCGAGGCCCAGTCGTACGAGCACGTCCGAGGCCTCGATCGCCTCCCGGTGCGCGTCGAGCACCTCCTTCATCGGCGATCCCGTCTTGATGATCCGCCGTGGTTGCAGGCCCTCGGCGAGCAGGTTGCGCCGCGCGTGCTCGGTGTAGACGAGGTTGTAGTCCGCGACGTGGTCGACCAGGCGCCGGTTGGTCTCCTCGGGGACGTTCTCGTCGAAGCACCGGTTGCCGGCCTCCATGTGGTAGACGGGCACACGCATCCGCTTGGCCATCACCGCGGCCAGGCACGAGTTCGTGTCGCCGAGCACGAGCACCGCGTCCGGCGCGTAGTCGCGGATCGCCTGCTCGGTTCCGGTCAGTACGTCGCCCAGCACCTGTCCGAGTGAGTCGGTCCGGACGTTCAGCAACCTGTCCGGGAGCCGAAGCCCCAGATCGGCGAAGAAGACCTGGTTGAGCAACGGGTCGTAGTTCTGCCCGGTGTGGACGAGGACGTGGTCGAGCGACTCGTCGAGACGCTTCATCACCGCGGACAGCCGGATGATCTCCGGACGCGTACCCACCACTGTCATCACACGAGTCACGCGCTCATCCTCCCATCCCGGGTGTCGCGTGTCCCTCGCGTCTGCGTGGACCCCGGCCGCGTGTCGCCTCCCGCAGCCGGCTAGGGGCGGACGTTCTCCCAGTACGTGTCGGGGTGGTCGGGGTCGAAGAGCTCGTGGGTCCAGAACAGGGTGGTGACCGGGCCCCCGAGAGCTGTGATGTTGTGGGTCCACATCGTCGGCATGTCGATCGCGACCGGCTGGTCGCCGCTCACGACGAACGAGACCACCTCGTCGGTCAGCTCCCGGCGCAGCGCGATCTCGGCGTGGCCCGCCAGCACTGCGAACCTCTCGATCTTGCGCAGGTGGAAGTGCTCGCCGCGGGTGAAGCCCTCGTTCGTGGTGGACACGAACGTCTGACCTCCCGCCCCGTGGCTGCGGACCGCCTCGACGAGACCGCCACGCTGGTCGGACCTGACCGTCAGCAGCATGGGGTAGGCACTCGGGAACAGGGCCGCCCGGTAGGTGTTGAACAGATCCAGCCGGAAGTCGTCGGTGACATCCGGCAGGTCCGCGCCCGCGTAGGTCGAGCGGAACTCCGCCAGCGTGTCCCAGACCTGCGCGACCGAGGTGTCGTACGGGACCGGCTCGCTGACTCCGGCCCCCTCGAGCCCGTCGAGCAGCGCCTGCGCAGCCTGCTGCACGTGGAGCAGGCCGATCGGACGGTCGACCAGCGAGCCCGGCGTCTCACCCGCCGCCGCCGAGGCGACGAACGTCGCCACGAAGGAGTTGTACGCGGGCCGCCCGTGCTCGCCGAACAGGTTCGGCAGCCGAACGTCGGTGTAGCTCGACCCCCACTCGGACGTGGCCTCGCCCAGCACCTCCGACGCACCAGCCTTGCCCAGCGCGTACGGGGTCCCGTTGCCGACCTGGATGGAGTTCGCGTACACGACCTTGGGCCGCCCGTCGCCCACCGCCGCCACGACATCCCGTGCCAACGAGATGTTGCCGTCACGTACGGCTTCGTCGGTGTCGCGGTTGATGCCCGCGACGTGGATGACGGCGTCGACACCGGTCAGCAGCTCAGCCAACCTCGGCCAGTCGGCCTGCCTGACAGGGACGATGTCCAGATCCGGACGCAAGGCCTTCGCTCGCACCTGCAGATGCCAGCCGAGGAACCCGTCCGCGCCGGTGACCGCGACCTTCACAGGCCTGCCTCAGCCGCCGCTCGGACCTCCGGCACCGTCAGGAGCAGGTCCTTCGTCGCCTCGAGGTCGAGCTGGGTGGTGTTCGCGCTGGTGAAGTCCTTGTCGCGTGGGATGCGGCGGTCGCCCTCCTCGAAGTACAGCTCGTACTGCAAGGACCGTGCGTCGAGCGGTACCCGGAAGTAGTCTCCCTGGTCGTCGGACTTCACCATCTCCTCGACGCTGAGCAGCGTCTCGTGGAGCTTCTCGCCGTGACGCGAGCCGATGACCGCGATCTCGGGATCGTCGACACCCATGAGCGACGCGACCGCACGCGCAAGCGTCTCGACCGTCGCCGCGGGCGCCTTCCGTACGAACAGGTCGCCCGACGTGGCGTGGCTGAACGCGTGGAGCACCAGCCCGACCGACTGGTCGAGGCTCATGAGGAAGCGGGTCATCGTCGGCTCGGTCAGTGTGAGCGGTCGGCCCGCACGGAGCTGGTCGATGAAGAGCGGGATGACCGAGCCCCGCGAGTACATGACGTTGCCGTACCTGGTGACCGCGACCCGCATGTGCGAGTCCGCGTGGTTGCGGGCGAAGGCCTGCGCGGTCTTCTCCATGAGCGCCTTCGACATGCCCATCGCGTTGACGGGGTAGACGGCCTTGTCCGTGGACAGGACGACCAGGGCCTGCACGCCTGCGTGCGCGGCCGACTCGATCACGTGGTGGCTACCGGTGACGTTGGTCAGCACAGCCTGCTGGGGGAAGAACTCGCAGCTCGGCACCTGCTTGAGCGCGGCCGCGTGGAACACGAAGTCGGCGCCCTCCATGGGCGCCTCGAGGCTGTCGGAGTCGCGGACGTCGCCGAGGAAGAACCGCATCCTCTCGTCCGCGAACGTACGGCGCATCGCGTCCTGCTTGGCCTCGTCGCGACTGAGGACGTTGACCTGCTTGACCCCGTGGTCCAGCAGGTGACGCGCCATCGTCGACCCGAACGAGCCCGTACCGCCCGTGATCGTGACCGTCTTGCCTGCGATCGACTCGATCGCGTCGATCGCGTCCAGCGTGTCTGTCACGTGCGGCCCTTCCGCTTCGCCCGGTGGAGGATCTCGGTGAGCCGCGCGCCGCCGATCGCCGCAGACATCTCCCGCTCGTACAGGTCGCGGCCCCGCTCGCCCATCTCGCGCAGCATATCGGCGCCCGCCTGCTTGGCCCGGCGCAGGGCGTCCGCCACGTCCGCAGGGTCGTTCGGCGAGGCGGCGAGGCCGGCGTCCGCGGCCGTCACGA
>DAIEHO010000124.1 GCA_027353565.1 Propionibacteriaceae bacterium | reverse complement strand
GGCCCCACCGGCTCCGAGGCGTTCGGCGCGCCCGGCTCCGCCTCGTACGTCGCACACGCCGTCGAGGGGTCCCTGACCCGGCTCCGCACGGACCACATCGACCTGTACCAGCTGCACACCCCCGACGCGAGCACGCCGATCGGCGACACCATCGAGGCGCTGGCGGGCCTCGTCCAGGCGGGCAAGGTGCGCTACATCGGGCACTCGAACCTCAGCGCCGACCAGATCCGCGAGGCGGCCCGCGCCGCCGACGACCTCGGGCTGCCGCCGTTCGTGTCGGCTCAGAACGAGTACAGCCTCATGGCGCGTGGCGTCGAGGCGGAGGTGCTGCCGGCGGTACGGGAGCTCGGGCTGGGGTTCCTCCCGTACTTCCCGCTGTTCAACGGTCTGCTCACCGGCAAGTACACGCGCCAGGGCGGTGAGGGTCGCCTCACCCGGCAGCGGCCCGAGGTGCTCGAGTCGGTCGACTGGGACCTCCTGGAGCGCTACCAGGCGCTGTGCGACGCGGCCGGGGTCACGATGTTGCAGGCGACCTTCGCCTGGCTGCTCGCTCAGGACGGCGTCAGCAGCGTCATCGCCGGCGCGACGCGGCCCGAGCAGGTCGAGGCCAACGCCGCGGCAGGTATGACCGTGCTCGACGAGGACGTCGTCGCCGCGATCAGCGCGCTCTTCGCATGACGATCCGGCACCAGGTGCCGCGCCCTGAGCTGCCGCCGGTGACGGTACGTGGCGGGCTCGACGACCTGGTGTCGCTCGTCTCCGGACGTCGGTGGGCCGTCCTCACGGGCGCGGGCATGTCCACCGACTCGGGCATCCCCGACTACCGCGGGCCGTCGGCACCCCCGTCGAACCCGATGATGTACGACGAGTTCGTGTCCGACGAGGCGAACCGCCGCCGCTACTGGGCGCGCTCGATGCTGGGCTGGCAGTCGTTCGGGCGCGCGGAGCCGAACAGCGGCCACCGCGCGCTCGTGGGCGCACCGGGGCTCGTCGGCGTCGTCACACAGAACGTCGACGGGCTCCACGAGGACGCGGGGAGCTCGCCGGTCGTCGACCTGCACGGCCGGATCGACCGTGTGGTCTGCCTGGCCTGCCGTACGTACTCGAGCCGGGCCGATCTTCAGGCCCGGTTGCAGGCACTCAACCCGGCCGTGGACGGCTACCTGCCGGCGGGCGCCGCCGAGCTGGACTCGGCGAGGCTCCGCCCCGACGGTGATGCCGTCGTGGACCACTGGCACGACTTCCGTGTCGCCCCGTGCGAGGTGTGCGGCGGCGTTCTCAAGCCGGATGTCGTCTTCTTCGGCGAGTCCGCGCGCAAGGAGGTCGTCGCGGACGCGTACGAGCTCGTCGACTCGGCCGACGTCCTCGTCGTCCTCGGCTCGTCCTTGACTGTCATGAGCGGCCTGCGGTTCGTCCGCCACGCATCGCGCCTCGGCAAGCCCGCCGCGATCGTCAACCGCGGACCGACGAGGGGGGACGACCGCGCGACGGTTCGGCTCGACGCGGGCACCACGGAGACGCTCCTCGCGCTGCGCCACCGGCTGTAGGGCGCCACCGCTGATGGAGCTCAGCCCAGCGGGTTCCTCCGCAGCGTGACGAGTGCGGCCCCGAGGAGGACCAGCGAGCCGAGGACTGCGGGGAACGCCGAGATGTCGACCTCCTCGGTAACGGTGCCGAGCCTCGACCGTACGCCGGCGAGCACTGTGTTCAGCTGGCCGGAGCTGGCCGCGCTGAAGAACTCGCCTCCGGTGATCTGCGCCACGGTCTTCAGCGCCGCGTTGTCGGCGACCAACGGGCCCGCGCCACCGGCGCCGCCGCCGAACCCGCCCCCGCCACCTCCGAAACCGCCGCCGCCGTTGCCGAATCCGCCGTTGACCACCTGTGCGGCCGTGCATGCCATCCGCTGCGGGCTGGTCGTGCCGAACCCGATCGGGTAGACGCGCACACCGCGCTGGGCGGCCTGTACGGCTGCCTGCTGGGGCGTCACGCCGCGGGTGTTGGCTCCGTCGGTGAGCAGGACGACGATCTCCGGCACGGGAGGAGCGGGGGTGACCGTGGTGGTCGCCGGGATGTTCGCCGCCGCAGCCGCGTCAGTGGGGGCGACCTTGGGGTCGATCTCCGCGATCGCGTCGACGGCTGTGAGGATCGCGGACCCGATGACCGTGCCGCGGCCGGTGGTCATGCCGTTGATCGCCGCGAGCAGCTGCGCGATGTCGGTGGTCGGTGCCACGGCGAGCTGCGCCTGGCTCGAGAAGATGACCAGGCCGAACTTCGTACCGGACGACTTCTGCGCCTCGAGGAAGTCGCGTACCGCCGTCTGCGCCGCAGCGAGCCGGTTGGGTGTGACGTCGGTGTTGCACATCGAGCCCGACACGTCGAGCGCCAGGATGACGGTCGCGTCCCTCGACGGCACGGTCGTGACGATCGTGGGGCGCGCCGCGCCGACACCGAGGACGACCAGCGCCGCGCAGAGGAGCACGACCGGTACGTGTCGTCGCCAGGGTCTCTGGCCCGAGGCCGCGTCGCGCAGCAGCCCGAGCGAGGAGAACGTCGCGGCCGACCGCCTGCCGCGCCTCAGCCACCACAGGTACGAGAGGAGGACCACCCCTCCGGCCGCCGACAGCGCCAGAAGCCACGGAGAGCCGAGCGTCATCAGATCACCCGCCCTGTACGCCCGATCGACCACGAGCCTCCGACCAGGACGAGCGCCGCGGCCGCCGCGACGACCAGCGAGGTGATCTCGTGCGGCACTGGCTTCGCCGTCCACTGGAGCTTGACCGAGCTGCCCATCGCTGCGATCGCCTGCGTGTCGGATGCCGCCACGTACGTACCGCCCGTCGTGTCCGCGAGCGTCTTCAGCGTGGACTCGTCGAGGGCCGTCGCCACCTGGAATCCGTCGACCTTGATGGTCGTCCCCGTCGTCGTCCCGATGCCGACCGCGGAGACGTGGACGCCGGCCGTGGAGGCGAGGTCCGCCAGGTCGGCTGGAGTGGGCCCGCCCGTCTGCTCCCCGTCGGAGAGCACCACGATCGCCGTCCCGCCGTACCAGCCGATCTGCGTGTCCGACGGGGTCTGGGCGAGGTGGATCGGCGCTCCGGCGATCGCGCTCAGCGCCGTCAGCACCCCCGACCCGATCGCCGTCGCGCCGCCGACCTTCAGTCGGTCCACCGCTGCGAGAACCGTGGTGTGGTCGGTCGTCGGCTGCTGCACCACGACGGACGCGTCGCCGAACGCCACGACACCGATCCTGATCGCCGGGCCCTGCGCGTCGACCAGCGTCCTGGCGACCCGCTTCGCGACATCGAGCCTCGTCGGCGACACGTCGTCCGCCCCCATCGAGTTCGACACGTCGATGGCCAGCATGATGGTCCCCTGACGTCGTGGCTCCGGCACCGTCGCCACCGGCCGGGCCGTCGCGACCAGGCTGAGCGTCACCCCGAGCAGCAGGAGCACCGGGGCGACGACCGCGCGCCTGGGCGCCGGCGCGACGAGCCCGACCGCCGCGAGCTCCGCGCGGCGACGACTCTGCGCGCGGCGCAGCCGTCCATGGGCAAGGACCAGCACGGGGACGAGCACGAGGCTCAGCAGGAGCCACGGCCACGTGAACGAGAGGTTCATCGCGGCCCTCCCAGTGGGACGACGCGTCCGCCGGCGCGGCGTGACCGCAGGGCCGCGATCTTGCCGAGCACCTTCACGAGGTCGTCGTCGGTGCTGACGTCGTGGAGCTCCGCGCCCGCGCGGGCGACGAGGCGCGACAGCTCCGCTCGCTGCGCGGCGACGCTCGCGGCGAGCCGTTCCCGGAACCCCGGGTCGTCGGTGTCGACGAACAGCTGCTCACCGGTCTCCGCGTCCTCGACCCACATCAACCCGGCCCGTGGCAGCTCGTGCTCGCGCGGGTCGGTGACGCGGAGGCAGACGACCTCATGCCGCTGGGCGAGCTGGCCGAGGTCCCGCTCCCAGCCCGGCTCGGAGAGGAAGTCGGAGATCACGATCACGAGACCTCGTCGGCGGGCGATGCCGGCCGCGGACCTCAGCAGCACGGACAGGTCCGTGGGCGCGCCGGTGGGCGTCCGCGGCCCGTCGAGAACGGCTTGGGCGATCCGAAGCACATGACGCCGGCCGGCGCCCGGCGGTACGGTCACGCCCGCCGTACCGGGGCTGCCGAAGAGCATGGCGCCGACGCGGTTGCCGCCCCTCACGAGCACGTACGCGATCGTCGTGGCCAGCTCCGTCAGGACATGGCCCTTGTGCCGCGCGAGGGGGCCGAAGCCCATCGACGCGGTCGTGTCGAGCAGCAGCCATGCGGTCAGCTCGCGGTCCTCGTAGAACTCCTTCACGTACGGGGCGTCCATCCGGGCCGTCACGTTCCAGTCGATGTGGCGCAGGTCGTCGCCTGGCATG
>DAIEHO010000121.1 GCA_027353565.1 Propionibacteriaceae bacterium | reverse complement strand
GAGCCTGGCTCGAGGGCAGAGGCGTGACGTTCGTGACCGGCTGCATGGTCACCGAGCTCGTCTTCTCCGACGAGGCGGCGGCCAACGGCCGGATCGAGGTCGTCGGACTGCGGTACGAGCTCGTGGCCGAACCCGACTCGGCCAGCCTGATCGCCGTCGCCGACGGGGATCTCGTGATGTGCACCAACGGGTCGATCGCGGACTCGTCCTCGCTCGGAGACCTCGACACGCCCATCGTCGAGGACCTCCGCCATCCCCCGTCCGCGGCGCTGTGGAAGCGCGCGACGGAGCGCTTCCCGTGGCTGGGCGACCCTGACGCCTTCTTCGCCGACCGGACCCAGAGCGAGTGGACGAGCTTCTCGGTCACGACCAGCAACCATCTCCTCATCGACGAGATCACCGCCATCACCCGGCAGACTCCGGGGAACGCCCTGAACACCTTCGTCGACAGCACCGCCGTCCTCTCCCTCGTCATCCATCAGCAGCCCCACTTCGCCGCTCAGAGGCCGAGCGAGACGGTGTTCTGGGGATACGCGCTGTACCCCCGCCGCATGGGTGACGTCGTCCCGAAGCCGTTCCTCGACATGACCGGCCGCGAGATGCTGGCGGAGACATTGGGACAGCTGGACAGGGTCGACACGCGGTCGGAGAGGATCTCGGGACGAGCAGGCGCGATCTGGGACTCCGTCATCAACGTCGTACCCGCCCACATGCCCTACGCGAGCGCCCTGTTCGCCCGACGGGCAGTGGGCGACCGGCCGCAGGTCGTACCGCCCGGCTCGAAGAACCTCGCGTTCATCAGCCAGTTCGTGGAGATGCCGTTCGACATGGTCTTCACGGAGCAGTACTCGGTACGGGCGGCGCAGGTCGCCGTGTACACGCTTCTCGGCCTGCCTCTTGAGAGGCTCACGCGGCTCCACCACTATGAGAAGGACCCGCGCATCCTCGCCAAGGCGGCGGTCACGATGTTCCGCTGACGCGATGACTCGAAGACCTCGGCATCTGGTCGGGGTCGGCACCACGACCGGGTCAGGGTCACCTCAGGGTTGTATCGATAGGTCTTTCGATATATCTTTATCTTCAGTGAAGGTGCATGGCGCACCTACGAACCGAATCCACTGGAGGACTTACATGTTCCACGCACACCATCATCATGACTGCGGTCCCGCCGAGCGCGGGCGCCGCGACGAGAACCGCTCAGAGTTCGCGGCAGGCTTCGGCCCAGGCGGACGCTTCGGAGCCGGCCCCATGGGGCCTGGAGGCCCGATGGGTCCCGGAGGCCCGTTCGGGCCTGGCGGTCCGTTCGGACCCGGTGGCCCCATGGGCCGCGGCCCGTTCGGCCCGAGGGGCCATTTCGGGCGGGGTCGCGCACGGCGCGGCGACGTCCGTACGGCCATCCTGCAGCTCCTCTCCGAGGAGCCGCGCAACGGCTACCAGATCATCTCCACGCTCAACGAGCGCAGCGGAGGTGCCTGGCGCCCCAGCCCGGGGGCGGTCTACCCCGCCTTGAACCAGCTCGAGGACGAGGGCCTCATCGAGGTCTTCGACAACGAGGGCTCACGGGCGTTCCGCCTGACCAGCGCGGGCCGCGAGGCCCCCGAGGTCCACGCTGACACTGCCAAGGTCTGGGACGACTGGGCCGACGAGGGCTCAGCCCGCGTCGACGCGGGCGCCATGTGGCGCACGTTCGGCGAGATGAGCATGGCACTCAAGCCGATCATGATGTCGGGCGATCCCGAGATCGTGACCAAGGCGCAGGCCATCCTGGCCGACACCAAGCGTGCGCTGTACGGGCTGCTCGCCAGCGCCCCCGGCGAGGAGACCACGACCGCCGAGTGATTCTCGGCTGACGCCCGACGGGCAGGCATCCACCAGGGTGCCTGCCCGTTGTGGCGTCATTGAGCCATTGCGTTGACGTCATCGTGATGTCAGGCTGGCGTCATGCAGCTCAACTCCTATCTCTCCTCCGTGGCGTACGACCTCGACCGGGCCACGCAGCTCGCCGACGACGCCACCCGAGACGTGGCCCGTCGACTCGTCACCGTGCTCGAGCCGGGTCTGCGCATGGCCATGGTCCAGCTCCTCAGCGATGCCGCCGCCCAGCTCACCTCGGAGCTCTCCGGCACGGTCGTCACGATCCGCATGGACGGGCGCGAACCCGTCTGGCACGTGGTCGCGCCCGAGGCGCACGTGACGCCCCACCCGCCCGCCGACGCCGCGGAGGACGAAGAAGGCACCGCTCGCGTGACCGTGCGCCTGCCCGAGGCGGTCAAGCGGCGCGCCGAGGCTGCCGCCCAGTCCGCCGGCCAGTCGCTCAACACCTGGATCATCCACGCGCTCCGCCGCGCCACCAGCACCGACAAGACCCCGACCAGCTCCTCCCGCCGGATCACCGGCTGGGCGTGAGAAAGGACCCCCTTCTGTGAGCACCCTGACCCAGACCCACACTCTTGAGTACGTCCTCGACGCGCTCCCCCGCCTTCGCCTCACCAACCAGAAGGGCGACATCCGCGTCTACCACGATGCCGAGCCCGGCGTCGTGAACCTCCGGCTGCACGCCCACCGGCCCGTCTCGTTCGACGATGTCGCAGCAGGCTCCGACGGCACCACGGTGACGGTCACCATCCCGCAGCTCACCGACTCGGACTCCGGCTCGGGCCCGGCCCTGCGGATCGCCGGCCTCTCCCTGTTCTCCGGCTTCCGTGGCGCCACGGTCGACGTGGAGGTCCACCTGCCCCCGAGCGCCGAGATCTCTCTCGAGACCGGCTATGGCGACATCACGGTCAGCGGCGCCAGCGGCGACGCCGCCGCGAAGACAGGGGCGGGCGACGTCAACATCCCGGAAGCGGGACGTGTCGCGCTTCACTCCGGTGCGGGCAATGTGAGCGTGGGACGCATCGGCGGGGGCACCCTCCGTACCGGTGCCGGAGACATCGCCATCGAGCACTCGGCCGGAGACACCGAGCTCAACTCCGGCTCGGGAGACGTCACCATCCTCGACGCCGCGGGGGCGCTCCGGGTCCACACGGGCGCAGGGGACGTGAACGCCAGCCTGTCCGAGGGCACCATCGAGGTGCGCAGCGGCATGGGCGACATCATCGTCCGCGTGCCGACCGGGTTCGCGGTGTGGCAGGACCTGACGACCGGCATGGGCGACGTCCGCAGCCGTATCGCGTCCCACGGCGAGCCTGAGCCGGGCGAGCCTTTCCTCAGCGTGACGGCACGCAGTGGGGCCGGGGATGTGACGTTGACGAACTGACGGGCAGACATGCAGATGGGCCGGTCCAGCTGGACCGGCCCATCGTGCTGTCTCTGAGCGGTCGGCTCAGGCCTGCGCGGCTGCCACCGGCTTCGGGACGAAGTCGACGCCGGCCTCCTTGCGCTGTGCCGGGCTGATGGGCGCCGGTGCGCCTGTCAGCGGGTCGTACCCACCGCCGGACTTCGGGAACGCGATGACCTCGCGGATCGACTCGTACCCGCCGAGCAGTGCGACGATCCGGTCCCAGCCGAACGCGATGCCGCCGTGCGGGGGGGCTCCGTACGCGAAGGCGTCGAGCAGGAAGCCGAACTTCTCCTGCGCCTCCTCGGCGGAGAGGCCCATCACCTTGAAGACGCGCTCCTGGACGTCCCGACGGTGGATTCGGATCGAGCCGCCACCGATCTCGTTGCCGTTGTAGACGATGTCGTACGCATAGGCGAGTGCCGATCCCGGATCGGTGTCGAACGTGTCCATGCAGTCCGGCTTCGGCGAGGTGAACGCGTGGTGCACGGCGGTCCACGCTCCCCCGCCGACCGCCACGTCGCCTTCGGCCACCGCCTCGCTCACAGGCTTGAACAGCGGTGCGTCGAGGACCCAGAGGAACGAGTGCGCGTTCTCGTCGAGCAGGCCGAGCCGCTTTCCGATCTCGAGCCGTGTGGCCCCCAGCAGCGCCTGCGAGGAGCTCCTGGCGCCGGCACCGAAGAACACACAGTCGCCGGGCTTGGCGCCCACCTTCTCGGCGAGCCCCGCCCTCTCCGCGTCGGAGATGTTCTTGGCGACGGGACCGCCCAGCTCGCCGTTCTCGTCGACGATGACGTACGCGAGGCCCTTGGCGCCGCGCTGCTTGGCCCACTCCTGCCACGCGTCGAACGTACGACGGGGCTGACTGCCTCCGCCGGCCATGACGACGGCACCTACGTACGGCGCCTGGAACACCCGGAAGGGCGTGTTCTCGAAGAAGTCGGTGACCTCGGTGATCTCGAGGTCGAACCGCAGGTCGGGCTTGTCGGAGCCGTACCGCGCCATCGCCTCGGCGTACGGCAGCCGCGGGAACGGCGCCGCCACGTCGACGCCCTTGAGCTTCCAGATCTCGGTGACGATCTCCTCGGCGAGCCCGATGACGTCGTCCTGGTCGACGAAGCTCATCTCGATGTCCAGCTGGGTGAACTCCGGTTGCCGGTCGGCGCGGAAGTCCTCGTCCCGGTAGCAGCGGGCGATCTGGTAGTAGCGCTCCATGCCGGCGACCATGAGCAGCTGCTTGAACAGCTGCGGGGACTGCGGCAGGGCGTACCAGGACCCGGGGGCCAGACGCGCAGGGACGACGAAGTCCCTGGCGCCCTCCGGCGTCGAGCGGGTCAGCGTCGGTGTCTCGATCTCCACGAAGTCGTGCGCGCCGAGCACGCGTCGTGCCGCGGCGTTCACGGCGGAGCGGAGGCGGATGGCGGCAGCGGGCTCGGGACGACGCAGGTCGAGGTACCGGTAGCGCAGGCGCGCCTCCTCGCCGACCGTCACGCGCTCGTCGATCTGGAACGGCAACGGGGCTGCGGGGTTGAGGACCGTCAGCTCGATCGCTGCGACCTCGATCTCGCCGGTCGCGAGGTTCGGGTTGGCCGTGTCCTCGGGCCGTACCTCGACGACGCCGTCGACCGCGATGCAGTACTCGTTGCGCAGCGCGTGCGCGCCGCCCGCAGCGAGCACCTCGTCACGGACGACGACTTGGACCAGGCCGCTGGCATCCCGCAGGTCGAGGAAGGCCACCCCACCGAGGTCTCGCCGCTTGGCCACCCACCCCGCGAGCGTCACCTTCTGCCCCGCGTGCTCAGCACGCAGAGTCCCTGCCTCGTGGGTACGGATCACAGACTTCCCTCTCGTGGTTTCCAGCCCTCGTATCCTACGGGGTCCGCCCTGCCGGCCTCTCCCCCATTCCCGGTGGTGGCTGCCGGTTTCCCAAGGGACGTGCCCAAACCTCCACTGCCCACACCAGATCTGGTGTGGACAGCGGAGGTTTCGCTACAGGCCTTGGGAAAACGACTCAGCTCGGAGGGTGTGGATCAGTCCCAGGCACCGGAGATGTGGACCGTACGGTCCTCCGCCGGCGGCTCCCAAGACGACGCGTCCGCAGCGAGCTGGTCTCCGGACCGGATGTCTTTGACCTCGCCCTCCATGCCGCCGAACCACACGTACGGGATGCCCCGTCGGTCGGCGTGACGGATCTGCTTGCCGAACTTGTCCGCCTTCGGCGCGACCTCGGTCGGGATGCCGCGTCCGCGCAGGGCACGAGCGACCGCGTCCGCCTCGGACCGCGTCTCCTCGTCGTTCACGGCGACGAGTACGGCCGTGGGCACGCTGCGGCTGGCGACGAGGCGGCCCTTCGCCAGCAGCGGTACGAGCATGCGGCTCACGCCGAGCGAGATGCCGACCCCCGGGTATGTCTGTCTGCCGTCCGTGGCCAGCGAGTCGTACCGCCCTCCGGACGAGATCGACCCCATCGACTCGTACCCGACCAGCGCGGTCTCGTACACCGTTCCGGTGTAGTAGTCGAGGCCCCGGGCGATCGACAGGTCGGCGACGAGCCGTCCCGGCACGGCCTCGCGGGCAGCGGCGACCACCGCGCTGAGCAGCTCGAGCCCCTGGTCGAGCAGCTCGTGGCCGACGCCAAGCGCCCGTACCTTGTCGACGAAGGAGCCGTCCTCGGTACGGATGCGCGCGAGGGCGACGACCTTGCCTGCGCGCTCGTCGTCGAGGCCGATCTCGGCGAGCGACTCGATGACCGCCTCGGCACCGATCTTCTCGAGCTTGTCCACGCGCTGCAGAACGGCCGCGGTGTCCTCGATCCCCAGCCCTCGGTAGAAGCCTTCGGCGAGCTGCCGGTTGTTCACGCGCATCAGTACGGGCGGCAGCCCCACAGAGTCGTGCAGGTTCTCGAGCGCCTCGAGCATGACGAGCGGGATCTCCACGTCGTGGTGGGCAGCCAGCGTGTTCTCGCCGACGATGTCGATGTCGGCCTGCGTGAACTCGCGGTACCGCCCCTCCTGCGGCCGCTCGCCGCGCCAGACCTTCTGGATCTGGTAGCGCCGGAAGGGGAACGCGAGGTGACCGGCGTTCTCCAGCACGTACCGCGCGAACGGCACGGTGAGGTCGAAGTGCAGGCCCAGCTCGTCGGTGTCCGCTGCGCCCGGATCCGCCGACAGACGCCGCAGGACGTAGATCTCCTTGTCGATCTCGCCCTTGCGCGCCAGCTGCGACATCGGCTCCACCGCGCGGGTCTCGATGTTGGCGTAGCCGTGGAGCTCGAACGTCTCCCTGAGTCGGTCGAGCACGTACTGCTCGACGAGTCGCTGCGACGGCAGCAGCTCGGGGAAACCGGACAACGGACGGATGCGACTCACGAGTTCTGCTCCAGGAAGCTGGGTTGAAGATACGGGTTGGTGGTGCACTCCCGGCCGATGCTCGTCCGCCGGCCGTGCCCGGGCAAGACTGCCAGGTTGTACGGAAGGTCCAGGACGACCTCTCGCAGAGAGGCGACCATGTCGGTCATCGACCCGCCCGGCAGATCCATGCGACCGATCGAGCCGGCGAACAGCACGTCCCCGGAGAGGAGCAGCGAGCCCTCTCCGTCGGTCGCATGCAGCAGCACGCTGCCCGGTGTGTGGCCGGGCACGTGCAGCACCGTCCAGCGCAGGCCCGCGAAGCCCAGCCAGTCGGCATCGGCCCACTCACGGACGTCGGCAGGCTCGGGCAAGGTCTCCGACCCGTACAGCGATGACACGAGAGCGCCCGCGTCCGGCCCCAGGCCGGCAGCCGGGTTGCTCAGCAGGTGCCGGTCGGCGGCGTGGATCCAGACGGGGATGCCGTACGCGTCGGCGACGGTGTGCGCGTCAGCCACGTGATCAAGGTGTCCATGGGTCGCCAGGACGGCCACGGGAGTGCGCCCGGACTCGTTCACGAGGGCGTCGACCGCGGCGGCGGCGTCCATCCCGACATCGACGAGGACGCATTCGTCGCTGTCGGTCGCGCCCACTAGGTAACAGTTTGCCTCCCAGGGACCGCACGAAGACATGAGCGTGAACACACAGGTCAGACTATCGGGCAAGATAGGCGCCATGAGCGAGGCAACCCCGGCACCGGAGTCCTATGGCCGCGTAGACGCCGACGGCACCGTCTACGTGACGACAGCCGACGGCGAGCGCAGCGTCGGCCAGATCCCCGACGTCCCCGCCCACGAGGCACTGGCCTTCTTCACGCGCCGGTACACGGCACTGGAGACCGAGGTCGGGCTGCTGGAGGAGCGGATCAAGCGCGGCGCGCTCAACCCCGACGAGGCCCGCAAGAGCATCTCCTCGGTGAAGTCCTCGGTGACCGATGCCCACGCCGTCGGCGACCTCGCCGGACTCGTGGCGCGCCTCGACAGTCTCGCGCCGGTGCTCGCCGAGGCCAACGAGGCCCGAAAGGCCGAGCGCGCCAAGGCACATGAGGAGACCAAGGCGGCCAAGGAGTCGATGGTCGCCGAGGCGGAGAAGATCGCCCTGGGCAACGACTGGCGCGGCGGCGTCAACCGGTTCCGGACGCTTCTTGACGAGTGGAAGGCCCTTCCCCGTATCGACCGCGCCACGGACGACGACCTGTGGCACCGGTTCTCCTCGGCACGCACCACGTACACCCGTCGCCGCAAGGCCCAGTTCGCCGAGCAGTCCGCCAAGCGGGACGGCGCCCGTCAGGCGAAGGAAGCGATCGTCGCCGAGGCCCG
>DAIEHO010000105.1 GCA_027353565.1 Propionibacteriaceae bacterium | reverse complement strand
GTGGGCTCTTCCTGGGTCGGCCCGCACAGCGTGAGGCTCACGTCGATCGGGCCCCCGTCCGTCCGCCGGATCCTCACCCAGCTCGTGTCGTCCGCCTCGATGTCGTGCGCGTGGTACATCTCGGTCTCGATGGCTTCGATCTGGTCGATGCCGGTGAGGCCGACGAGGGCGAACGCCGAGGCGAAGGAGTGCGCCAGCGGGTTCGTACAGACCCCGTCGGCGACGCGGCGACCGTTCATCACGCGCTTCCCCGCCCAAGCGGCGCGACCGTAGTACGCGTCGTCACGCAGCCACATGCCCCAGATCTGAACGCTGACCAGGTCGCCGATCTGCGTCGCCAGGTCACGGACCCGCGCGACCGCGTCCGATCCCAGCGCCTGGAACCCGATCTGGATCGATCGCCCGCTCGCCTTCTCCGCCGCCGTCAGCGAGAAGAAGTCGTCGAGCGAAGCGACGGGAGGCTTCTCGAGCATGACGTCCGCACCGGCGGCCAGCGCCTCCGACGCGAGCGCGAAGTGCGTGCCGATGGGCGTCGCGATGTTGACGATGTCGACCTCGTGAGCGGCGAGAGCCTCCGTGAGCGACCCGTACCAGGGTACGTCCCGACCCTCGAGCGGACCCGCGGGATCGACCGTCGCGACGAGCTCGACGCGACCCATCGCCTCCAGGCGGTCGACGCGCTCGAGATGGATGGCCCCGAACCCCCGAAGGCCGACCTGCACGATCCGTACAGCGCTCACATCACCGCTCCTGTCCGCCACGGGATGATCTCCTCGTTGCCGACGCCAAGGTCCTCGGACGCCGTCACCCTCCCTGACGCCGTGGCGACGATCAGGTCGAGCAGCTCCTCGCCCAGCTCGGCCACGGTACGGCCGGACATCACCGGTCCGCAGTCGAGGTCGATGTCGCCGGCCAGACGCCGGGCCAGGTCGGAGTTGGTGGACAGCTTCAGCGTCGGCGTCGGCTTCGAGCCGAACACCGAACCCCGCCCGGTGGTGAAGCAGACGACCGTCGCGCCGCCGGAGATCATGCCGGTCACCGACACGGGGTCGTAGCCGGGCGTGTCCATGATGACAAGGCCGGACTCGGGGACGCGGGCGCCGTAGTCGACGACCGCGCTCACCGACGCCGTCCCCGCCTTGGCCACCGCCCCGAGCGACTTCTCGACGATCGTGGTGATGCCACCGGCCTTGTTGCCCGCGGACGGGTTCGCGTCGAGCGTCGCGCCGTTGTCAGCCGCGTACGACTCCCACCAGGCGATCTTGTCGAGCAGCGCGGTGGCCACAGCCGGGTCCGCCGCGCGCGCCGCGAGCAGGTGCTCGGCGCCGTAGATCTCCGGCATCTCGGCGAGGATCGTCGTGCCCCCCGCCGCCACGATGACGTCGCTCGCGTAGCCGAGGACGGGGTTGGCGGTCAGCCCCGACCAGGCGTCGGAGCCGCCGCACTTGAGGCCGAGTACGAGCTCGCCGAGGCCGCACTCCGTCCGCTCGACACCGATCCGGGACGCCAGCGCCGTGACCAGCTCGATCCCGTGCCGTACCGCCGGCTTCGTGCCGCCGATGTCCTGGATCGTGTACGAGACGGTCGGGATGTCGGTCACGCCGAGGTCGGCGAGGAACTGGTCCATGGTGAGGACCTCGCAGCCCAGGCCCACCACGACCAGCCCGCCGATGTTGGGGTGCGTCGCATAGCCCACCAGCGTCCGGCGCAGCGTCTCCCAGGCGGGGCCCTTCGCTTCGAGCCCGCAGCCCGAGCCATGGGTGAGCGCCACGACGCCATCCACCCCGTCCGGCAGGTCGACGAGGTCGAAATGTCGTGCGATGTGCTGCGCGACCGTCGCCGAGCAGTTCACGGTCGTCAGGACGCCGATGTAGTTGCGCGTACCGACACGACCGTCGGCCCGGCGGATGCCACGGAACGTACGGGCTGTGGTCGCCGTGGGCGCCGTACCGGCGTGCGTCTCCTCGGTGACCCGAGCGTCCCGCGGTGGCATGCCCAGGTTGTGCGTATGGACGTGGCCGCCTCGCGGGACCGGGTCGCTGAGCGCGCCGATGATCTGCCCGTACTTGCGGACGAGCGACCCGGCGGGCAGGTCCCGTCGCGCGAGCTTGTGTCCCGTCGGGACCTCGTCCACGACCCTGACCGCATCCTCCCCCGCGGCGGTGACTGTCTCGCCGACGCTCAGCGGCCGGAGCGCCACGTACACGTCGTCCGTGCCGTGGAGGAGCAGCAGCGCTGCACCGCTCACGTCTGCCTCGGGGGTGCCGTCGTGCCGCGGATGACGAGGGCTGTCGCGAGCAGCTGCTCGATCGGCTCGGCGTCCGGGTCGGCGAGCTGGCGGTCGAGCAGCGCGACCGCAGCCTCGCCTGCCTCGAAGCGCGGCACGTCGACCGTGGTGAGCGACGGTGCGGCCAGCAGCGACAGCATCGTGTTGTCGCAGCCGACCACGGACATGTCCCCAGGTACGTCGACACCGCGAGCACCGAATCGGCGCATCGCCCCCAGCGCCACGACGTCGTTGTACGCGATGAGCGCGGTGGCGGGAGTCGCCAGCGCCAGATCTGCGGCCGCCAGGCCCCCGTTGACCGTCGGCGCGACCGAACCGAGCTCGTACAGGTGGACGCCGAGGTCGGCGGCACACGCTCGCAGCGCGTTCGTACGCAGGCCACCCGACCATGACAGCTGCGGGCCGCCGGCGTACGCCACGTGGTCGTGCCCCAACGCCCGCAGGTTGACGAGCGCCTGTCGGACGCCCTCCGCGAAGTCGGCGGTCACGCTCCACCAGCCCGGGGCCTGGCGGTGGACGAGCACGATGGGCACGCTGAGGTCGCTCGGCAGGTCGTCCATGGCCGACCGCGGCGACGCGAGGATGATGCCGTCGACCTGACGGGAGAGGGTGCGCAGCGTGTCGGCCTCGAGACGGGACTGCTCGTCGGTGTCGGCGACGAGGATGGCCTGGCGGCTCTCGCGCGCCCTGCGCTGAACGCCCTTGATGATGTCGGCGAAGAACGGGTTGGCCAGATCGGGGACGATGATACCGATGTTGCCGGAGCGGCCGGTGATCAGGCGCCTGGCCGCCGGGTTCGGGCTGTACCCCAGACGGCGCGCCTCGGTCATCACCTTGCGCCGGGTGGTCTCCGAGACGGCTCCCGCCTCCGAGAATGCTCTCGAGACCGTCGCGACCGACACCCCCGCCGCCCGTGCCACATCGCGGCTAGTCGACGTCATCGGTCCTCCCAGGATTCGCGTGCGCAACGTTGTGCACCTGTTACGCCATCGCGTACATAGTCCATTATCGAACCCTGGGTGGCGGAATGCGTCAAGCCGCGCGTAAACGTTTCCACCGAATTGCAGTGACGACACGTCGGGCGGCGAGAACGACGCCTCGCCGCCCTCAGCGAGGGGTCAGGGCCTGATCCCGACCGGGTCGACCGTGTGCTCGTCGACCGGTACGGACATGTGCGCGCGGTTCACCGCGCTGCACACGGCCCGCAGCGACGCGGTGACGATGCTTGGGTCGATGCCCACGCCCCAGTAGACCTGTGCGCCGTCGTCACCCACCACCTCCGCCTCGACGTAGGCAGCCGCCTTCGCCTCGCCTCCCGGCGACAGGGCGTGCTCCTGGTAGTCCAGGACACGGACGTTGTACTCGAGCAGCCCGAGCGCGTCGACGAACGCGGACAGGGGCCCGTTCCCCTCACCCGAGAGCGCACGCTCCACGCCCCGGTCACGGACCGTCGCGGTGATGGAGTAGCCGTTCCCGTTCGACACGGTCGTACACGTCACCAGCTCCAGCGGCTCGGCGCTGCGAAGGTACTCGGTGGCGAAGATGTCACCCATCGCCTCGCTCGTCACCTCGCCGCCCTCCGCGTCTGTGTGCTGCTGGACGACCCGCGAGAACTCGATCTGCAGCCGACGCGGCAGGTCGAGGTGGTGGTCGGACTTCATGATGTAGGCCATGCCGCCCTTGCCGGACTGGCTGTTGACGCGGATGACCGCCTCGTACGTACGGCCGACGTCGTGCGGGTCGATCGGCAGGTACGGAGCCTCCCAGGCAACCTCGTGCAGGCCCACGCCCTCCGAGGCCGCCTTCTTCTCCAGGTCCTCGAGACCCTTCTTGATGGCGTCCTGGTGGGAGCCGGAGAACGCGGTGTAGACGAGGTCGCCCGCGTACGGGTGACGGGGATGTACGGGCAGGCCGGTGCAGTACTCGACGGTCCGGCGGATCTCGTCGATCTGCGAGAAGTCGATCTGCGGGTCGATCCCCTGGCTGAACAGGTTCAGGCCCAGCGTGACGAGGTCGACGTTCCCGGTGCGCTCGCCGTGGCCGAAGAGGCAGCCCTCGACGCGGTCGGCTCCGGCCATCTGGCCGAGCTCGGTGGCGGCCGCCGCCGTCCCGCGGTCGTTGTGCGGGTGGA
>DAIEHO010000102.1 GCA_027353565.1 Propionibacteriaceae bacterium | reverse complement strand
CACAGGACCTCCGGGCGCCGATGAGGGAGAACATGCACGATCTCGAACGGGTCGCCGTTGTCGGTGCGGGTCGCCTCGGCACAGCCCTGGCGGCGGCCCTCCGCGGAGCGGGCATGGACGTGGACGGCCCGTTGCGCCGTGGAGAGACCCCGCCCCCCGGAACCCAGGTCGTGCTGCTGTGCGTTCCTGACCACGCGATCGGGGATGCTGCTGCCGCGATCGAGCCGGGCCCCCTGGTCGGTCACTGCTCGGGCGCCACGACCCTTGTGCCGCTGGGCGGCCACCGCGCGTTCTCGCTCCATCCGCTCATGACCGTCGCCCCCCACGGGGCCCCGGACTTCACCGGCGTGGCGTGTGCGGTGGCGGGCCACCCGGTCGCAGCCACGCTGGCCCTCCGGCTCGGGATGCGCCCGATCCGGGTCGAGGACGAGGACCGCGCGGCCTACCACGCCGCTGCCAGCATGGCGTCGAACTTCCTGGTGACGCTCGAGAGTGCCGCCGAGCGCTTGGGGGCAACGGCTGGGTTGAGCCGCGCGGACCTGTACCCGCTCGTGAGGGCGACCGTGGAGAATTGGTATCAGCTGGGGCCGGACGCGCTCACCGGACCGATCGCACGAGGCGATGAGGCCACGGTCGAGATGCACCGTCGGGCCCTGCTGGAGCGGGCGCCCGACCTGCTCGGTCTGTACGACTCGATGGCGGAGGTGACCCGACGATGAGGGTCGTTCGTGACGTGGCGGCCGTACGAGCCGCGGTGGCGGGCTCGGGACGGGTCGGACTCGTACCGACCATGGGCGCCTTCCACGAAGGTCACCTGTCCCTGATCCGTGCGGCGCGTGAGGCCTGCGACCTCGTGGTCGTCTGGTTGTTCGTCAACCCCACCCAGTTCAACGAGGCCTCAGACCTGGTCGCGTACCCCCGGGACGAGGCGAGGGACGCGGCGCTGGCTGCCGAGTCCGGAGCCGACATCCTGTTCGCACCGGACGTGGACACCGTCTACCCGCGCGGTTTCGCCACGACGGTGACCGTCTCGGGCGTCGCGGACGTCCTGGAGGGGGTCCAGCGCCCGGGACACTTCGCCGGGGTGGCGACCGTCGTGGCGAAGATGCTCAACATGGTCGGGCCCCAGGTCGCCTACTTCGGCGCCAAGGACGCCCAGCAGGTGGCCGTGGTCCGTCGAATGGTGGCAGACCTGGACATCCCCACCCGGATCGAGGTCCTGCCGATCGTCCGCGAGGCCGATGGCCTGGCCATGAGCAGCCGCAACGTCCGACTCGACCCCGGCGAGCGGCGGAGTGCCGCTGCCCTGCATCGAGGCCTCGTCGCGGCGAAGTCCGCGGTCGCCCTCGGGGAGCGGAACCCCGCAGCCCTCGCCCGCGGGATCGAGGCTGAGCTGACCGCGGTCGGCATCGACCCCGAGTACGTCGCCGTCGTCGACCCGGACACGTTCACCCCGGTCGACACGATCGCCGGCCCCACCCTCATCGCCCTCGCAGCCCGCGTGGGTTCGACCCGACTCATCGACAACATCGAGGTGGCCCCGTGATCCGGACCATGCTTAAGAGCAAGATCCACCGAGCAACGATCACCGACTCGGACCTCCACTACGTCGGCTCGATCACGGTGGACCCCGACCTGCTCGAGGCGGCCGACATCCTGCTCAACGAGCAGGTCGCCGTGGTGGACGTCAACAACGGCGCCCGGTTCGAGACCTACACCATCGCCGGTACGCGCGGGTCGGGCGAGATCAAGGTCAACGGGGCCGCCGCCCGCCTCGTACACACCGGTGACACCGTGATCCTGATCTCGTACGGCCTGTACGACCATGCCGAGCTCGGATCGTACGAACCGCGAGTCGTCCACGTGGACCGACGCAACCACATCGTTGCCGTCGACACCGACGTGGCCTCCCTCAGCGACACGCTCGAGAGCTGACGATGTCGGGCGGAGGCCGTGACGCCACGGCGCGACACGCGGTGACGCTGACGTCGCTTGCGGCCAAGAAGGGCGACCGTGAGCCGATCGTGATGGTCACCGCATACGACCACCCGAGCGCACGCATCGCCGACGAGGTGGGCGTCGACATCGTCCTGGTGGGCGACTCCGCAGCCAACGTGGTGCTGGGCTACGACTCGACCGTACCGGTGACGGTCGACGAGCTTCTCATGCTGACCCGGGCCGTACGCCGGGGGCTGCAGTCCGCCCTGCTCGTGGCAGACCTGCCCTTCGGCTCCTATGAGGCCTCCGACGAGAAGGCCGTGCGGACTGCCCAGCGCTTCGTCAAGAAGGGAGGCGCCGACGCGGTGAAGCTCGAACGGGGCGGCACATCCGTCGACCGCGCACGGGCGATCATCCGGGCGGGCATCCCGGTGATGGGCCACGTCGGGCTCACCCCCCAGGCCGCCACGGCGCTCGGCGGTTACCGGGTGCAGGGCCGGACGGCTGACGACGCGGAACGGCTGATCCGGGACGCTCTCGACCTGCAGGCAGCCGGGTGCTTCGCCGTGGTCCTGGAGGCCGTACCGGCAGCGGTCACGGCGCTTCTCGCGCCCATGATGTCGTGCGTGCTCATCGGCATCGGGGCCGGCGACGCCACCGACGGCCAGGTCCTGGTGTGGCACGACCTGCTCGGCCTCAGCACCGGACACCTCGCCAAGTTCGTCCGGCGGTTCGCCGACGTGCGCGCCGAAGCCGTCCGCGGGTTGAGCGACTACGCACGTGCGGTGAGGGACCACGAGTACCCCGCCGCTGAGCACACCTATGCGATCCCGCCCGAGGAACTCGACGCCCTGCGGGCACGGTTGCAGTCGCAGCGTCAGTAGAAGGCGCCCACACCGCGGCGCCCACGCGTGACGATCAGCCCTGAGCCACAGCGTCGACTCCGAGCTCGTCCAGCAGCGCAAGCACTCCCAGGACGACCCACAGCACGTTCAGGTGCATGACGTAGACACCGATGAATCCGGCGGCGGTGATGAGCAGTCCCCGCCAGTCTCTCCAGCC
>DAIEHO010000101.1 GCA_027353565.1 Propionibacteriaceae bacterium | reverse complement strand
GGGTTGCCGTTCCAGGTCCTCGAAGTCGCCGCGGGCGACCTGGGCCTGTCCGCCGCTCGCAAGTACGACTGCTACGCCTGGGTGCCGAGCCAGGGCAAGTACCGGGAGATCACCTCCACGTCCAACTGCACCGAGTTCCAGTCCCGCCGGCTGAACACCCGCGCCCGGTACGAGGGCGGGGTCGGACCCGTCGCGACCCTCAACGGCACCCTGTGCGCGATGACCCGCATGATCATCCTGCTGCTCGAGAACCACCAGCTGCCTGACGGCTCCGTACGCGTCCCGGAGGCGCTGCGTCCGTACCTGGGCGGCCGTGACGTGCTGCTCCCGGTCTGAGTCGTGGCCTCACGCTGGCGGCCGAAGCTGGTCGCGCTCGACATCGACGGCACGCTCGTGGACTTCGACGGGGTGCTGCCCGGCTCCGTACGGGTGGCGGTACGGCGCGTCATCGACTCCGGTGTGCCGGTCGTGATGTCGACGGGCCGCAGCTGGATGGCGACCCAGATCATCGTCGAGGCGCTCGAGCTGCCGCCGGCCCTGCACGTCTGCTCGAACGGAGCGGTGGTCGTCGACTACCCGCCGTTCGAGCTCGTGCGACACGTGACGTTCGACCCGGCGCCCGTCATCGACCGGGTCGTCGAGGTGACGAACGCGATCATCGCCGTCGAAGAGGTCGGCCGGGGTTACCGGGTCAGCGCCGCGTTCCCCGACGGCGAGCTGTACGGGGACACGGTCCACGAGCCGATCTCCTCGCTCAGGTCGCGGCCGGTGTCGCGGGTCATCGTGCGTGACCCGGACGGTGACGACGACGAGTTCATGGACCTCGCGCAACGCCTCGGCCTCCATGGGGTCAGCTACTTCGTGGGCTGGAAGTGCTGGCTCGACATCGCGCCCGAAGGCGTCGACAAAGCCTCGGGGCTCGAGGTCGCGTGCGAGCGGTACGGGGTGCATCCCGAGGACGTACTCGCCCTGGGCGACGGCTACAACGACATCGAGATGCTTCGCTGGGCGGGCCGTGGTGTCGCAATGGGGGAGGCTCCGGCGAAGGTGCAGGCGGCCGCCGACCACGTCACCGGCTACTTCGCCGACGGCGGCACCGCCGCAGAGCTCAACCGCTGGTTCTGAGGGCCGCCACGTCCTTGGGACCCAGGCGTCGTGGGTCACCGCCGGGTTTTCGCGGTTGCCCAGCGAGCGCTGAGGCTGGGCGCCAGACTGAGGCCATGCAGCTCCAGACGCGTCACAACCCTGCGTTCACCGTGGGTCGACTACACCTGGCTCCCGGAGAGCCCGTACGAGTCGAGTCCGGCGCGATGATGGCGACCAGCGCGGGCGTGACGCTCGACGTCGGCACCGGAGGCGGCGTCATGGCCGGACTCAAGCGCTCGGTGCTCGCGGGCGAGTCCTTCTTCGTCACCACGTACACGGCGCCGCCAACGGGCGGCTGGGTCGACGTCGCCGGCGTGCTCCCGGGCGACATCATCGCGATCGACATCCGCCCCGACCGTCCGTTCTTCGTGACGAAGGGCTGCTGGATCGCGAACTCGTACGGCACCGAGGTCACCTCGAAGTGGGGCGGTGGCAAGAACCTGTTCGGCGGTGAGGGCGGCTTCGGCCTCCAGGCAACCGGTCAGGGTCAGGTCGTCGTCAGCGTGTACGGCGCACTCGACGTCGTCGACCTCCAACCCGGCGAGTCGGTCGTCGTGGACACGGGTCACGTCGTCGCGTACGACCTCGGCATCCAGTTCCGTCTGCGTCGCGCGGTGGAGGGCAAGACGTTCGCGTCCCTCACCTCCGGCGAGGGCTTCGTCTTCGACTTCGTCGGTCCCGGCCGCCTCCTGCTCCAGTCCCGCAACCCGTCGGCCCTCACCAGCTGGATCCACCAGCAGGCACCTTCGCAGAACCCGACCGGAAGCTCGATGAGCTTCGGCGGTCTCGGGAACCTGCTGGGCGGCTGAGGCACGCCGCGGCGCCCGCTCAGTCGATGAGTGCCCGGCGGAGTTCGTCGAACCTGTGCTCCAGCCTGTCGACCCTGCCCGCGAGCGCCGAGTCCAGCGGTGTCGGCTCGGCGGTGGGTCCGGTGGCGGCGGTCGGCGCCGCCTTCCGTACGGCGAACTTCCAGTAGGCGATGCCGACCGTCACGACGAGCGCACCCGTCATCACCGCGAGCCGCGGCCATTCGTTCGACGCGGACAGCGACATGGTCACGGCGTAGATCATCGTGAACAGACCACCCAGCAGGATGCCGTTCGTGATCACGGGGATGCGCTCGGTGCGGATGAGCATCGACGCGATCATGACGGCCGTGGCACAGACCAGGAGCCAGGTCCCGGTGACCAGTCGCCAGGTGTTCCAGACGGCCGAGTCGGGCGCGTCGTAGCGAGCGACCGGCTCCGGGTAGAACGTGTTGAGCGCGATCCCCACGAAGGCGACCACCACGAGGCCGAGGAAGAAGCTGAAGACGATCTGCAGGACCGTCTGGCTCAGGTTGCGTTGAGGCATCAGGTGCCCCCTTTCTCGCACGTCCAGTCTGGCACTGATGCTCGCCCCTGGTGGATCGGCGACGGCGCAGCCGTGGGTCTCCACACGGTCGCACAGGCCCGCCGTGTCGGGCTCGTCAGGCAGCGCTGCGACGTGAGCTGTCGACACCAGCGGCCGCGACGATCGCGTCGTAGGCGTCGAGCACGTCCTCGATCGTCGGGGGTGCTGCTGCCTCACGTGGCGGAACCTCGCCGGCGCGTGCTCGGCGCAGGTGACGCTTGACGGTCGACAGCGAACAGCCGAGACGCTGGGCTATCGACCCGAGGCTGTCGTGCGGGTGGGCCGTACGGAGCCGCAGGACCTCGTGGTGGTCGACCTGACGGTTCGGGGAGGTCACACCGGCGAGGGTGTCGAAGTCCTCGGGCTCGACGGTGACCTCGAGCTCGGCGCGCAGGTCCTGGCGCTGGCGAGCGGTGGTCCCGGCCACGAACCCGTACACGTCGTGGGTGACAACGGCCTCGTACAGGCAGGTGGCGAAGAGGGGGCACTGTCGGCAGGTCTCGACGGCTGTCGCGACCAGCGTGGTGCGGGCCTGGCGCTGAGCACCGGTGGCAGAGCTGGGCAGGGGCTCCTCGAGGAGCGGGTTGAAGAAGACCTCGGTTGCTGCGGTGCAGCTGGGGGTGGGGCCGGTCATGCGGGGGTGTCCTCCTGTGCGGTCGCGCGGTGGCTCGACGAGCCGGCACAACTGTCATAAATCTTAACCTCCACAGGAAGACTGGAGGCAAGGGGGGCGGCTACCCATGACGACGGGTCGCGCTCGGGGTTGCTCTGAGGGCGCCGGGCTGTGGCGACCGGCGGTTCCGCAGGGGTGCGAGATCGTGCCGCCAGGGATCCGCTGCGAGTCTGCTGCTGGGGGCTCGCCGCGAGCTCGTACGGGTCGGGGAGACAGACGTCGCGCGTCGGCCTCGCACGCGCGATCCCGCGGACTAGCCTGACGTCCATGCTCCTCCCGTACGCGCCGAACCCGAGCTACATCACCACCATGCGCGACGGCACGATCAAGCAGCTCAACCCGCTCTCGGGCACGGAGGTGTGGACCGTACCGGGGCGGGGCAACCGTCCGCTCGGGATCCTCCCGGCGCATCCGGAACCCCTCGACCCAGCCGCGCGCGGCCACTACTGCGCGTTCTGCGAAGGGGGCTACCTCGAGACGCCGCCGGAGAAGTCGCGCGTGATCCGCGACGGTCGCGGCTGGCACACGGTGTACCGGACCCCCGCGGAGAACCTCTTCGACACCGTCGCGGAGTTCCGCCGGGTGCCCAACCTGTTCGAGATCCTGTCCTACGACTACTGGCACGCGAACTACGCGTACGAGATCCCGCTCGACATCGCCGAGCGGCGCCGCAGCTACCTGGCGAGCCCGGTCGGGCGAGCACACGTGCTCGCCGTCGCCAAGGGCAAGCTCCTCGCCGCGGGCCGCGCGCCCGACGCGATCGCTGCGATGGGCGAGGACGCGATCATCGAGTACGCGTCCGGCTTCTTCGGCGGCGGTCACGACGTGATCATCGCCCGGCGCCACTACGTCGACGGGGCTCGGACGACCGCGGATCTCGCCTCGTCGGGCACCCTCACGCCCGAGGAGCACTTCCGCTACATGGCGTTCACGGTCGAGTCGCTGCGCAGGCTGTACGAGATCAACCGGTACGCGCCGTACGTGGCCGTGTTCCAGAACTGGCTCAAGCCTGCGGGCGCGTCCTTCGACCACCTCCACAAGCAGCTCGTCGCCATCGACGAGCGCGGCGTGCAGAACGAGCTCGAGATCCAGCGGCTGCGGTCGAACCCCAACCTGTACAACGAGGCCGCCGTCAACTACGCGAGCTACCACAACCTGCTGCTGGCCGAGAACGACTACGCGGTCGCCTTCGCCGGCTTCGGGCATCGCTACCCGACGATCGAGATCTTCTCGAAGTCGGAGCATGCGTGGCCCTGGGACCACACGGACGACGAGATCGGCGGAGTGTCCGACCTCGTCCACGCCATGCACGCGGCGACCGGGGTC
>DAIEHO010000097.1 GCA_027353565.1 Propionibacteriaceae bacterium | reverse complement strand
GCGTCGACCACGGCGTCCTCGATCTGCTCCGGGTCGCGGGGGTCGGTGGCGCGCAGCGACCGGGCCCAGATGCGCCCCGATGCGTCGACCGCGCCGGCGGAGATCTTGGTGCCGCCGATGTCCACACCGACGGTGAGCGCGCTGGTCTGCTCCATGGCCTGGTACTCCTCGCTGAGCCGAACGGCGGCAGGCGCCGGGACGCCATCCACCCTTGAGCGCGCGAGAGCCATATCTACGAGCGCTTGCGCACACAGTATGCGCAAGTCACGGAATCACGCAAGCAAGTCCGCGTGCTTGGCCAGCAGGACCTCCACATCGATGGGGAAGCCCGCAGGTGCCCATTCGGCCATGTACTCGGCGGACAGGAGCACCTCCAGCACCATGGCGGCCGCACCCTGGAGCTCCTCCGGCCGGTCGGACGTGGAGTACCGGACCTCGAGGTGCTGCACGGAGGCGGCGAGCGCATGCATGTGCAACGTCCGCCCCACGGCGCTCTGGAACAGCGAGCTCTCGGCCAGGACGTTCCCGCCGATCACCACGCGCCGCGGGTTGAACCAGGTGACCAGGGCGGCGAGCGCGCGACCCATCGCGTCCGCCGCCCGCAGCACCAGGCGGGCGCAGCCCAGGTCGCCCGCCTCGGCGCCGGCGACCACCACGTCGAGATCGGTGCCGTGCTCGGTCAGGTACGCGCTCGCCCCGGTGGCGGCCAGCGCGACCGCCTCCGCCTCGATGGCCCAGCGGGACGCGTAGGCGTCCAGGCACCCGACCCGACCGCAGAGGCAGATCGGCTCGCCCTCCCCCTGCACCGTCACGTGCGTGATCTCACCGGCGATCCAGTCCGCGCCGCGGTGCAGCCGCCCGTCGGAGACGATGCCGCTGCCCACGCCGCGTTCCATCCGCACGACGATGAGGTCCTCGGGCGCGTCGGCGGCCGCCGCGGCGCCCAGCGCCGACAGGTTCGAGTTGGAGTCGACCCAGACGGGCGCCTGCATCCGGCGGGTGAACCAGCG
This sequence comes from Propionibacteriaceae bacterium, assembly GCA_027353565.1. GTDB lineage: Bacteria > Actinomycetota > Actinomycetes > Propionibacteriales > Propionibacteriaceae > Fen-668. Next base: position 3,049 of record DAIEHO010000097.1, on the reverse strand, counting down.
CCGGATGTCGAAGTCGCTCGGCCACGTCGCCCCCGGCGGCCCTGCCGTCACGGGGCTCGTGCTCCGGCCGGTGAGGAAGTCGACCGGCGTCGGCAGGCCGATGCCGACCCCCCACGCGGGGCCGTCCGGGTGGTGCCGGCGCATCAGCGCCTCCATGGCGACCGCCATGCGCTCGGAGGTCTCGACGGGGTCGGCGGTCAGCTCGCCGGGCAGCCAGGTCTCCTCGACAACCCTTCCGTCCAGGTCGGTCAGCGCCACCCGCAGCCCGAACGACCCCACGACCCCGGTGAGGATCCGACCCTCGTCACCGTGGAACTCCCACACGTCGGCGGCGCGCCCACCACGCGAACGCTGCTGGCCGGACGGACGCACGAGGCCCAGCTCGGCGGCCGCCTGGATGCGCTGCGTGATGATGTTGCGCCCCAGCCGGGTCGCGTCCGCTAGCTCGGGCCTGGTCTGCGCCTCGCCGCTCCGGACGAGCCGGACGATCTCCGAGACCTGGACCCACGGGTCCTGCGGTGAGACGGATGACACGAGCGATCTGCCCCCTACCTGCGGTTCTCGGTGATCACATCGTATGCGGGTTGACTTGTGCACGGTGCAGGCTTAACGTTCCCGCGTTGTGACTGGAGCGATCGAAACTCCTCAAGGCGGAGGACCTCAATGACGAAGCATCGGATCGGCATCATCGGACTCGGGTTCATCGGGACCCAGAAGCATCTCGTCGGGCTGTCGCAGCACGCCGACAAGGCGGAGATCGTCGGCTTCTGCGACCTGGACCTCGACCGTGCCAAGGCCGCCCAGGCGACCCACGGCTCGCCGGACTCGTACGTGACCGACGACTACCGCGAGCTGCTCGCGGACGACAGCATCGACGTCGTCCACGTCTGCACCTGGAACGTGAGCCACTGCGAGCTCACCTGCGCGGCCCTCGAGGCCGGCAAGCACGTGCTGGTCGAGAAGCCCATGGCGGTCACCGGCGCCGAGGCGCGCCTGATGGTCGAGACCGCGAAGCGCACCGGCAAGAAGCTGTCGGTGGGCTTCCAGTACCGGTTCCGCACCGAGTCGCAGTTCCTGCGCAGGTGCGTCGACGAGGGCCGCCTCGGCGAGATCTACGCGGCCAAGGCGCACGCGGTGCGCCGCAAGGGCGTCCCGATCTGGGGCGTGTTCACCGACAAGTCCAAGCAGGGCGGCGGCCCGCTGATCGACCTCGGCGGCCACGCGATCGACCTCGCCCTCTGGTACATGGACAACTACGAGGTCGAGTCCGTCACCGGCGTCGTCAACCACAAGCTCGGCGACAAGCCCGAGGGCAACATGGCCGGCCCGTGGGACCCGGCGACCTACACGGTCGAGGACTCCGCGTTCGGGTTCGTCCGCTTCACCAACGGCGCCTCCCTGTTCGTCGAGGCGGCGTGGGCGCTCAACGTCCAGGACTCACGCGAGGGCTGCGTCACGCTCATGGGCACCGAGGGCGGGGCGGACACCGTCCAGGCCAAGCAGGGCGCCGACCTCGTCGTCACGCTCAACAACGTCCAGGGTGGCCAGCTGGTCAAGACCGCTCCGGAGACGGGCGCGGCGTACTTCGGCGCACCTGGCGACGCGATGAACGGGTTCGCCTACATGGGTGGGCTCGAGGCGGAGTCCTGGCTCGACGCGATCACCAACGACACCGACCCGTACGTCACCGCGGAGCAGGCCTGCGTGGTCACCGAGATCCTCGACGCGATCTACACCTCCGCGCAGACCGGTCAGCCGGTGGTGTTCGCCAAGGCCTGACGGCTGCGGAACCTCCCACGCCCGTTGGCCCGGGCGTGGGAGGTGTACCACCCTCGGACCCGGCGCCGCCAGGTCCGGCCGGCACAGCGCCGGCAAACACAATGTCGTGTTCACGGAGAAGAGAACTCTCGAGATGGCCGATCAGCAAACCGCGACCGCCACCATCGCCGTCGCCTCGGAGAAGAAGCTGTCCTTCGGTACCAAGCTGGCCTACGGCCTCGGCGACTTCGCCAGCCAGCTCATGTGGACGCTCGCGTCCAGCTACCTCGTCCTGTTCTACACGGACAACGTGGGCCTGGCGGCTGGCGCCGTCGGCGTCCTCATGCTCGTCGCACGGGTCGCCGACGCGTTGTTCGACCCGATGCTGGGCGCCTACGCCGAGCGCCATCAGACCCGGTACGGGCGGTTCCGCCCGTGGCTGCTGCGCGGTGCTCCGATCCTCGCCGTCACCGTGGTCCTCACGTTCATGACCGTGCCCGGCGGGCACACCGTCAAGTTCATCTGGGCCGGCGTGACCTACCTGCTCATGGGCTTCATGTACTCCGCGGTGAACCTGCCCTACGGCGCCCTGTCGACCGTGATGACGCGCGACCCCCAGGAGCGCGTCGCACTCAACTCGTTCCGCATGATCGGCACCAACCTCGGAGCCGTCGCGCTGTCCGCGTTCACGATGCCGCTGATCCTGCGGTTCAGCGGGGTCGGTGACGGTCACACCACCAACGTCAAGGGCTTCACGATCACGGCCGCGATCATGGCGATCGTCGCCGTCCCGATGTTCTGGACCGTCTTCGCCAGGTGCAAGGAGGTCATCCAGCCGGACGTGTCGACGACGAAGGTGCCGCTGCGCACCACCCTGCGCGTGGTGCTCGGCAACAAGCCGCTGATGCTGGTGGCCGCGACCCTGTTCTTCGTGCTGACCGCCCTGTTCGGGCGCCTCGCGGTGGCCGTCTACTACTACATCTACCTGATGCACCGGTTCGACCTGATCGCGTACCTGATGATGCTGCCCTCGGTCGCCGGCGCGATCGGCATCGCACTGTTCGCCCGGATGGCCAAGCGCATCGGCAAGAAGAACACCGTCGTCATCTCCATGGTCGTCACCGCGGTGCCGACGCTGATCCTGTACTTCGTCTCGCCGTCCAACGTGCCGATGGTGATCCTGCTGACCGGCCTGTACGGCCTGGGCAACTTCGCCGCCCCCGTGATCATGTCGATGGTCCCGGACTCGATCGACTACGCCGAGGACCGGACCGGGGTGCGCAGCGACGGG
>DAIEHO010000063.1 GCA_027353565.1 Propionibacteriaceae bacterium | reverse complement strand
GCTGCTGGCGGTCTTCGTCGTGCTGCTCCACTTCACCTCGTTCGGCCGCGACGTGTACGCCATCGGCCTGAGCAAGGACGCGGCGGCGTTCTCGGGCATCCACGTCGCCCGTACGCGCGTCATCCTGTTCGTCCTGTCGGGCGCCATGTCGGCCCTGGCCGGCGTGTTCTACACCCTGCGCTTCACGAGTGCCCGCGGTGACAACGCCACGGGGCTCGAGCTCGCAGTCATCGCGGCGGTCGTCCTCGGAGGAGTCTCCGTGTTCGGCGGTCGCGGAGCCTTGCATGGCGTCGTCGCCGGCGTCCTGCTCATCGGAGCGCTGTCGAACGCCCTTCGGCTCGCGGGCGTGACCTCCGACGTCATCAACATCATCACCGGCGTGCTGCTGGTCCTGTCGGTGATCGCCGGAAGCCTCATGCAGTGGATCCAGTCCAGGCGGGTTCGCCCCGTCACCACCGCCGCGTCAGCCTGACGCAGCAACCGAAGTGGCCGGGTCATCGGTGACCCGGCTCCAAGAAAGGAACACCCATGAAGCGTGGGACATTGCGGACAGGACTCCGTGCGGCATCAGCTGTTGCCGCCCTGAGCCTGCTGCTTGCCGCCGGCTGCTCGTCGAGCACCGCCACGAGTGGTACCACCGCGGCCTCGAAGAAGGCCAACCTGGCGATCACCTTCCTCCCGAAGAACCTCGGCAACGCCTACTTCGACACCTCGGACAAGGGTGGCAAGAAGGCCATCGACGAGCTCGGCGGGACGTACGCAGAGGTCGGCCCGGCCGCGGCAGCGCCTGATGCCCAGGTCCAGTACATCAACACCCTCACGCAGCAGGGCGTCGGCGGCATCGACGTCTCGGCGAACGACAAGGCCGCCATCTGCAGCGCGCTGCAGGACGCGATGACAGCGGGCGTCAAGGTCGTCACGTACGACTCCGACACCAACCCCGAGTGCCGCAACCTCTTCATCAACCAGGCGACCGCCGACGGCATCGCCAAGGTCGAGGTCGACATGATCGCCAAGCAGATCGGCGACTCCGGTGAGGTCGCGATCCTCTCCGCGTCGGCCAACGCCACGAACCAGAACGCGTGGATCGACCTCATGAAGGCCGACCTGGCCTCCAGCCACCCGAACATCAAGCTCGTCGACGTCGTGTACGGCAACGACGACGACCAGACCTCGTTCGACAAGACGGCCGGCCTGTTGTCCGCGCACCCGAACCTCAAGGGCATCATCTCCCCGACGACCGTCGGTATCGCCGCAGCGGCTCGCTACCTGTCGACCTCGAGCGCGAAGGGCAAGGTGGCCCTCACCGGCCTCGGAACCCCGAACCAGATGCGCCAGTACGTCAAGGACGGCACCGTCACGGCGTTCGCGCTGTGGAACCCGGCTGACCTCGGCTACCTCGCCGCGTACGCCACCGCAGCTCTCATCAAGGGCGAGATCACCGGCAAGACCGGCGACACCTTCACCGCCGGCACGCTCGGCAAGTTCACCGTCGGGGCCAACAGCACGGTCCTCCTCGGCGACCCGTACCAGTTCACCAAGGACAACATCGACCAGTTCAACTTCTGATCCTCGCTGTTCGGCCCACGGCGGCGTCCCTTCGGGGACGCCGCCGTCGGCGTTCCGCGCCCATGGCGATGGTGAGGGCGACTGTGATGGCACGATGGCAGCGTGAGCCTGTCGCACGCCTTCGGGCCCGAGGAGGACTGGCCGGACCAGGACCTCGTCGCGCTGTCCGACGACGTCGACGCCGGCCTGGTGCTGGAGGCGTACCGGGCGGGCGTCTTCCCGATGCCGCTCACCCACTCGAGCTTCGCCCACCGGATGGGCTGGTGGTCACCCGTACGGCGCGCGTACCTCCCGCTCGACGAGCTGCGCGTCACGCGATCGCTGGCCAAGACGTCGCGTCGCTACACGGTCAGCGTGGACCAGGACTTCTCCGGCGTCATCGCGGCGTGCGGAGACCCGTCCCGCGAGGGCGGCTGGATCGACGGCTCCATCCGGGCCGTGTACGCCGAGCTGCACCGGGCCGGATACGTGCATTCCGTGGAGACGCGGGACGCCGAGGGGCGGCTGGTCGGCGGGCTGTACGGGGTCAGCCTGGGCGGTCTGTTCGCCGGTGAGTCCATGTTCCACGACCCCGAGCGCGGCCGCGACGCGTCGAAGGTCGCACTCATGGAGCTCGTACGGATCCTGGGCGCCGACGGCACCCCTCGGCTGCTCGACGTGCAGTGGCTCACCCCCCACCTGGAGAGCCTCGGGGCCGGCGAGATCTCCCGCCACGACTACCTCGAGCTGCTCGACCTGGCGCTTGACGTCCCGGCACCCACGTGGGGCTGACGGGCTACTTCAGCAGCTTGGACAGGCGCCGGTCGGCGAGGGGCTTGCCGCCTGTCTGGCAGCCTGGGCAGTACTGCAGGGACGAGTCCGCGAACGAGACCTCGGCCACCGTGGTCCCGCACACGGGACAGGGCAGGCCGGTGCGGCCGTGCACTGCCATCGTGCTGCGCTTGCCGTCCTTCAGCTCCGACGGCTTCATCCCGTCCGCATGCTCGATGGCCGACCTCAGCAGGCCCTGCATCGACGCGAGCAGCGTGTCCCGCTCGGTGTCCGTGAGCGAGCTCGCCGGTTTGAAGGGGCTCATCCGCGCAGCATGGAGGATCTCGTCGGAGTAGGCGTTCCCGATGCCCGCGAGCACCTTCTGGTCACGCAGCACACCCTTCAGCTGCGAGCGGCCGGCGGCTTCCAGGATGGCGTCGAGCTGCGGCCGGGCGAAGCCGGGCGCGAGGGGATCGGGGCCGAGGTCGGCGATGCCCGGTACGTCGGCGAGCGAGGCCACCACGTACACGGCCAGATGCTTGCGGGTGCCGGCCTCGGTCAGGTCGAAGCCTGCGGCGCTGTCGACAGCCACCCGCAGCGCGATCGGGCTCTTGCCGGGCCGTGCGAGAGCTGCCGGTACGGTGTCGTACCACCGGAGCCATCCAGCCCTGGCGAGGTGGAACACCAGCCAGGCGCCGTCCTGCCCGATCCCCAGGAACTTGCCGCGGCGCTCGACGGCGGTGATCTCGAGGCCCAGCAGCGCCGTCGGCGACAGCGCCACGGTCTTGAGGGCGCTCAGGGACGCGATCTCCACCCGCTCGAAGCCCGTCCCCACGAGGCGGGGCTCGAGCCAGCGGCGAAGGGCCTCCACCTCGGGCATCTCCGGCACGGTCAGAGATTACCCGTCGGGGCGAGAGTCTGGGGTGCCCCAGGCAGGCGGCACGAGCGTGACCCGGTTCGGTGAGGCCGGTCCCATGGGTGGCGAGCCCCCGGCCGCAGGGTTGTCCGCGGTGCCGAAGGCGTGCGGGCGTCGAGCTCGGCAACCGCGCGCACGGACCGGTCACGATTCGATGACTGTGCTGTGAGTGGCGCCCGCGGGCCGGTCTCGCGGCCCTGCTCTGGGGCATGATGGCGTCGGCACCCTCACGGACAGGACTCCTCTGCATGGCATCGGTCGTCAGCCCCCGCGGCACGCGGGCGACGCCAGCGCCCACGCCCCGACGCGACCCGCTGTGTGAGTCCCCCGCCCGGTCGGACGCGCCGTGACGCGCATCGAACCCCGGCCGTGGAAGCCGTCCCGCCTGTACGCGCCGAGCTCCTGGAGGAGCCATCCCCGTGTGGGGATCGCCCTGATCGTCGGGTCCACGGGCGGCATCGCGATGGTGTCCTTCCTCGGCCCGTCCGCGGTGACGCTGTCCCTCGGACCGCGCTACGGCAGCCTGCTGCCGCCGTGGTACATCCCGTCGACGTGGGGGATCGCCCTGGGAGACTGGGGCGCGGTGATGATGACCTACCTGTGCATCGCCCTCGGCGCCGTCGGGATGTGGATCCTCATGCGCGCGCTCACTGCAGGCTGGCGGCCGGTGCCGAAGCACCTGCTGTGGCTCGGGATCGGGCTGCAGACGGTGATCTCTCTGGTCACGCCCCTGACGAGTGCCGACGTCATGATGTACGCGGCGTACGGGCGCCTGCAGGTGCTCGGCCGGAACCCGTACGAGATCACCGTCGGAGAGATCTTCCGCACCCAGTACGACGCGGTGCTGCGCTGGACGGAGCGCCCGTGGCAGGACACGCCCAGCGTGTACGGGCCGATCGTGTCCGCGACGCAGGTGCTGGCCAACCG
>DAIEHO010000095.1 GCA_027353565.1 Propionibacteriaceae bacterium | reverse complement strand
GCCGCGATGTGACCCTCGATGCCCTGCGGGATGATCGAGTCGAGCGTCCGGTCGTTCTGGAGGGCCGAGCTGATCGCGGTACGCAGCGGGGCGTCGAGGCGGTACGACGACGTGTCCGACCACCGGAGGAAGTGGACCCGCTCCCCGGACGCGGTCACGCGGCGGAACCCGGAGTCGGTGACCTTGTCCTTCGAGGCGCTGATCTGGTCGTTGAACCGCTTGAGGGCCGCCGCGTTAAGGCCACGCCAGACGACGTCGACGTCCCCGTTCATCATCGCCTCCTCCAGCGAGCCGGAGTCGGGGTAGTACTTCAGCACCAGGAAGTCCGATGCCGGGGGCGTGTACCCGTCGTAGCCGGTGAGGGCCCTCAGGTAGATCTTGTCCGTGAACGAGGCGCTCACCCAGTACGGGCCGGAGCCCACCGGGAGGTCCGTGACCGGCTGGATGGCGTCAGGGTTGTACACGTCCTCGTCGACGATGCTCGCCGCAGGTTCGGCCAGCGCGTACCCGAACTGGTTGTCTGGCCACGACAGGTTGAACTCGATGGTCGTCGGGTCGGGCGTGTCCATGGTCGACAGCGCCTCGAGCTGTTGCGCCGACGAGCCCGGAACGCCGAGGCGAAGCGCCCTGGCGATGCTGAACTTCACATCGCTGCTCGTCAGCGCGTGGCCGTTGCTGAACTTGAGGCCCGGCTTGAGGTTGCAGCGGTACTTCAGCTGGGACACGAAGATGCAGTCCGTGGCTGCGTCCGGGTGGAGCGCCGTCTTCCCCTCGTCGAGGGTGAGCAGACGCTGGAAGAGCCCTTCCACCAGCGTCGTGGACATCGAGTCGGTCACCGCGACGGGGTCGAGCGCCGTGGGCCGCTCGGTGGTCGCGATCGTGAAGTCATGAGGCGTGGCCTTCGCCGAAGAGGGGGACGGGATCACCGTCGCCGTCGTCACGCAGCCGGAGGCGCCGAAAAGCACCGCGACGGTCGCCACGGCGAGTCGCCAGCTCGGTCGGGGGTGCGTCATGGTCACAGGCTATTGGGCCCCGCTATGAGCCGCGACTTCACGCGTGAAGTCCTCAGCGCTAGCCGGCGTTGAAGTACTTGGCCTCCGGATGGTGCACGACGAAGGCATCCGTGGACTGCTCGGGGTGCAGCTGGAGCTCCTCCGACAGCTCGACACCGATGCGCGACGGGTCGAGAAGCCTTACCAACGTGGTTCGGTTCTCGAGGTCCGGGCAGGCGGGATAGCCGAAGGAGTACCGGGAACCGCGGTACGCCTGGTCACGGATCATCGTCTCCGTGTCGGAGGACACCACTGAGAGGCCGAGCTCGTGACGGACCCTGTCGTGCCACATCTCGGCGAGAGCTTCGGTGAGCTGGACGGACAGGCCGTGCAGCTCGAGGTACTCGCGGTAGGCGTTCTTCTCGAACAGCTCGGCCGTCGCCCGCGAGACGGCAGCGCCCATGGTGACGAGCTGGAACTCGATGACGTCGGGCCCGTACAGCTCGGCCTCGGTGCGGTTCCGGAAGAAGTCGGCGATGCAGAGCCGACGGTCGCGCCGCTGCCGGGGGTAGTCGATCCGAGCGATCTCGTCGTCGAGCGACCGGGTCACCGGGTCGAGCACGACGACGGTGTTGCCGTCCGAGTAGCAGGGCCAGTAGCCGTACACGACGGCGAGCTCGGCTATCTGCTCGGTACGGATCCGCTCCAGCCACATGCGCAGCCGAGGACGTCCCTCGGTCTCGACGAGCTCCTCGTACGTGGCGTTCTCGCCGGTCTTGAGCCCCCACTGGCCAAGGAAGGTCGCCCGCTCGTCCAGCCATCCGGCCACGTCCGCCAGTGCCAGGCCCTTGACGACCCGGGAGCCCCAGAACGGCGGTGTCGGGACATCGGGTCCACCCGGTACGGAGCGGGCCACGTCCGACGGCGTGGTGTCGATGGGGCGAGGCGGCTCTCCCTCGCCCTGGCCGGGGAGCTTCTTGACCCGGCGCTCGCGGATCGCCGGCAGCTGGGCCCCCGGAACACCTCGCTTCACCGCCATCACGGCCTCCATGAGGCGAAGCCCCTCGAACGCGTCCCGCGCGTACCGGACCTCGCCCTGGAAGACCGCGTTGAGGTCGTGCTCCACGTACGAACGGGTCAGGGCGGCGCCGCCGAGCAGCACCGGGTACTTGTCGGCGAGGCCGCGGTCGTTGAGCTCGAGCAGGTTCTCCTTCATGACGACGGTCGACTTGACGAGCAGTCCCGACATGCCGATCGCGTCCGCATGGTGCTCCTCGGCAGCCTCGATGATCGCCGACACGGGCTGCTTGATCCCGATGTTCACGACCGTGTACCCGTTGTTGCTGACGATGATGTCGACCAGGTTCTTGCCGATGTCGTGGACGTCGCCCTTCACCGTTGCGAGGACCAGCGTTCCCTTGCCGGCGGCGTCGGCCTTCTCCATGTGCGGCTCGAGGTAGGCGACCGCCTGTTTCATGACCTCGGCGGACTGGAGCACGAACGGCAGCTGCATCTGGCCGGAGCCGAACAGCTCGCCGACCGTCTTCATACCGGCCAGGAGGTCCTCGTTGATGATCGCGAGGGCCGACTTGACCGTGAGCGCCTCGTCGAGGTCCGCGCCGAGGCCCTTCGACTCGCCGTCCACGATCCGTCGCGCCAGCCGTTCGGCGATCGGGAGCGCGGCAAGCTCGGCGGCACGGGTGGAGGCCGAGCTGCGCGGGGTCACACCTTCGAACAGCTCGAGGAAGCGCTGGAGCGGGTCGTACGACTCCGTGCGACGGTCGTAGACGAGGTCGAGCGCGACCTGGCGCTGCTCGTCGGGGATCTTCGCGAGCGGCACGATCTTGCTCTGGTTCACGATCGCCGAGTCGAGCCCGGCCTCGACGGCCTCGTGCAGGAACACCGAGTTCAGCACCTGCCGCGCCGCCGGGTTGAGCCCGAACGACACGTTGGAGACGCCGAGCGTCGTGTGGACACCCGGGTAGAGGGCGCTGATCTGACGGATCGCCTCGAGCGTCTCGATCGCGTCCCGCCGGGTCTCCTCCTGACCGGTCGCGATCGGGAACGTCAGGCAGTCGACGACGATGTCGCCGACCCCGAGGCCCCACCGGTTCGTGAGGTCGTCGATGAGCCGCGCCGCGACACGTACCTTCCAGTCGGCTGTACGGGCCTGGCCCTCCTCGTCGATGCACAGCGCCACCACCGCGGTGCCGTGCTCACGGACCAGCTCCATGACCCTCTGGTAGCGCGAGGTGGGGCCGTCGCCGTCCTCGAAGTTCACCGAGTTGATCATCGCCCGGCCGGGCAGGTGCTCCAGGCCGGCCTTGAGGACGGCCGGCTCGGTCGAGTCGAGCACGATCGGCAACGTGACGGCGGTGGCCAGGCGCGACGAGAGCGCGATCATGTCGGCGACCCCGTCACGTCCCACGTAGTCGATGCACAGGTCGAGGAGGTGAGCGCCCTCACGCGCCTGGGCCTTGGCGATGTCCACGCACTCGTCCCAGTTCTCGGCGAGCATCGCGTCGCGGAAGGCCCGAGAGCCGTTGGCGTTGGTCCTCTCGCCGATCGCGAGGTACGTGGTGTCCTGGTCGAGCAGGACCTCCTGGTAGAGGCTTGCGACCGCGGGCTCGTACTCGAGCGTGCGCGCGGCGACAGGACGCGCGGCAACAGCCTCCGCGAGGCGTCGGATGTGTTCCGGCGTCGTACCGCAGCAGCCGCCGACGAGGGCCAGCCCGTAGTCGGACGCGTAGCGGTCGAGCGACTCAGCGAGACCGTCGGGGGTCAGCGGGTAACGGGCACCGTCGGCGGTCAGCTCGGGCAGTCCGGCGTTGGGCATCACCGACACGAGGCACCGTGCGTGCTTGGACAGGTAGCGCAGGTGCTCGCTCATCTCGGCCGGACCGGTCGCGCAGTTGAGCCCGATGACGTCGATGCCGAGCGGCTCGAGCGTGGTGAGCGCGGC
>DAIEHO010000057.1 GCA_027353565.1 Propionibacteriaceae bacterium | reverse complement strand
GCGAGAGCCTCGCCGTCGACGTCCTCGGCGATGACCAGGAGCGGCTTGCCGCTCTGGACGACCTTCTCCAGCACGGGCAGGAGGTCGCGCAGCGAGGAGATCTTGGAGTTGACGATGAGGATGTACGGGTCGTCCAGGACGGCCTCCATACGCTCCGCGTCGGTGACGAAGTACGGCGAGATGTAGCCCTTGTCGAAGCGCATGCCCTCGGTGAGCTCGAGCTCCAGACCGAAGGTGTTCGACTCCTCGACGGTGATGACGCCTTCCTTGCCGACCTTGTCCATCGCCTCGGCGATGATCTCGCCGACCGTGGTGTCAGCGGCGGAGATCGACGCGGTGGCCGCGATCTGCTCGCGGGTCTCGATGTCGGTCGCCATGTTGGCGAGCTCGGCGACGATGGCCGCGACAGCCTTCTCGATGCCCTTCTTGAGGGACATGGGGTTGGCGCCGGCGGTGACGTTGCGCAGACCTTCGCGCACCATCGCCTGGGCGAGCACGGTGGCCGTCGTCGTGCCGTCGCCGGCCACGTCGTCGGTCTTCTTGGCGACCTCCTTGACCAGCTCAGCGCCGATCTTCTCGTAGGGGTCCTCGAGCTCGATCTCCTTGGCGATGGAGACACCATCATTGGTGATCGTGGGGGCTCCCCACTTCTTCTCGAGCACGACGTTGCGGCCCTTGGGGCCCAGGGTCACCTTGACGGCGTCGGCGAGGATGTTCATCCCTCGCTCAAGACCGCGGCGAGCCTCGATGTTGAATTCAATGAGCTTTGCCATGTGTTCCGGGTTTCCTCCGGCTGTGTCGGGGTCTGTCCCCAAATGGACTGGGTCGCGCCTGTCAGTGCCCGCGACGGACGGTCGAAGACCTCACCGACTGACGTAGCACTCTACGTGTGAGAGTGCTAACGCCATGTTTAGCACTCGACCTAGGCGAGTGCAAACCCCCGAGGCCTGTTCAGCAGCCAGCGCAACGGTCTCGGGCAGCTCATCCACGTGGGGCGCTGCGCCACCCATCACCCGTAAGGGCCCCTGCGCACCGAAATTCCGCACCTCACGTCAACCTCACGTGAGACTCGCGCCATCGATACGAGTCGGCGGTGGTGCGCGCCACTAGCATCCGGGGCATGGACAAGCCCTTCGTAGACTTCCCGGACGGTCCTCCTCCGGCAGACCTCGTCATCACCGATCTCGTCGAGGGCACCGGCCCCGTGGCGCAGGCGGGCCAGATCGTGTCCGTCCACTACGTCGGTGTGGCGCACTCCACCGGCGAGGAGTTCGACTCGAGCTACGATCGTGGCCAGCCGCTCGACTTCGGCCTGGGCCGTGGCCAGGTCATCAGCGGCTGGGACACCGGGATCCAGGGGATGAAGGTCGGCGGGCGTCGCCAGCTCGTCATCCCGCCCCAGCTCGCCTACGGCCCTCGTGGCGCCGGAGGCGTCATCGGCCCGAACGAGACGCTCATCTTCGTGTGCGACCTGGTAGCCGTGCGCTGACGTGCCACCCACGCTGACCCGCCCTCACACGTCCCGGCCCACGGCCGAGACGGGTCAGGCGTCGGTCGGCGAGAAGAAGCGGGCGCCGGGAATCGCCAGCATCCGCGAACGACTCGTCGTCACCATCCTGCTGCTCACCTTCTTCGGCATCGGCATGTCCGGGTCCGTCGCGTACGTGCTGCAGTGGGGGCGCATCCAGAGCCAGGCCTACGCGCAGCTCAGCCGGGACGCCTCCGACTTCAAGGAGCTGGCGAACGCGAACATCGACCAGGGGACCGGAAAGCCGTTCACGAGCGTCTCGGACCTCCTGCGGGGAGCGCTCCAGAGCAAGACGCTCTCCGAGTCCGGCGGCATCCTCGGGATCGTCGACGGCAAGGTGTACTGGAAGGGCAACTCGTCGCTGACCGTACGGCCGGAGAACAACCCGGCGTTCGTGGCGCTCGCGATCCAGAAGTCGAAGCTGTCGTACGTCACCACGGACCGGTACTCGTCGGGCTCGACGGACTACGCGTACCTCGTCGTTCCGGTCTTCTGGTCCTTCAGCGGTGAGAGCGGCGCGCTCGTGCGGGTCATCGACCTCAACATCGAGCGTCGGGCGCTCAACGACACGTTCGTCACGTACGCCCTGGTCGGGCTGGGCGCGATCGCGATCACGGCCATGATCACCTGGCTCGTGATGGCCCGGTTGCTGCAACCGATCAGCTGGTTGCAGCGGACGGCGGAGGAGATCACCGAGCACGACCTCAAACGTCGCATCCCCGTCCGCGGCAACGACGACCTGGCCGCCCTGACGACGACCGTGAACGGCATGCTCGACCGGTTGGAGTCGACGGTCGAGGCGCAGAAGAGCCTGCTCGACGACGTCGGGCACGAGCTCCGTACGCCCATGACGATCGTGCGCGGCCACCTCGAGCTCATGGACACGACCGATCCGAAGGACGCCGAGGTCGTACGGGCGCTGGCCCTCGAGGAGCTCTCCCGCATGAGCGCCCTCGTCAACGACCTCATCCTGCTGGCGCAGTCGGAGCGATCGGACTTCGTGGTGCTGCAGGACGTCGACGCGGGCCGCCTGACCGACGAGACGTTCGAGAAGGTACGCGTCCTGGGCGACCGTCACTGGATCATGGACTCGCTGGCCGACGTGAGCGTCATGCTGGACCCCCAGCGCATCACGCAGGCCTGGCTCCAGCTCGCCGCCAACGCGGTCAAGTACTCGCCGGACGGATCGGACATCGGCATCGGCAGCAAGGTCGAGGGCGAGAACGTACGGTTCTGGGTCCGCGACCACGGAATGGGGTTCACGGAGGACGACAAGGAGCTCGTGCTCCAGCGTTTCGGACGGTCGCGGCGCGCGGGTGCGAAGCGTACGGACAGTGCCGGGCTCGGACTCGCTATTGTGAACTCGATTGCGTTGGCACACGGCGGTCGGGTCGACATCGACTCGGTGCCCGACCTCGGTAGCACCGTGAGCCTCGTCATCCCACGTCAGCCAGCGACGGAGCCCACCTCATGAACCAGATCTTGATCGTCGAGGACGAGGAACGGATCGCCGCGTTCCTCGCGAAAGGCCTTCGTGCAGCGGGTTTTCCCGCCGCCACCGAAGCCAGCGGCGTCGCCGGCGCTCACAAGGCGCTCTCCGGCGAGTACGACCTCATGATCCTCGACGTCGGTCTGCCCGACGTCAACGGGTTCGAGGTCCTGCGACGAGTACGTGCGCAGGGCAGCCGCATCCCGGTCATCATGCTCACCGCCCGGTCGTCGGTCACCGACACCGTCAAGGGCCTCGAGTACGGCGCCGACGACTACATCGCGAAGCCCTTCCGGTTCGAGGAGCTGGTCGCGCGCGTCCGCCGGCGGCTGCGGCGCGAGTCGCCGTCCGAGGCCTCCCTCGTCCTCCAGCACGGCAAGCTCAAGCTCGACCTTCGCACCCACAAGGCGTCGCTGTCCGGCCGCGAGGTCGACCTCACCGCCCGCGAGTTCACGCTCATCGAGACGTTCATGAAGCACCCGGGCGACGTCCTGTCGCGCGAGGCGCTACTGAGCGCCGTGTGGGGGTACGACTTCGACCCCACCTCGAACGTCGTCGACGTGTACGTGCGCTACCTGCGCAACAAGCTCGGCGCGGACGTCGTCGAGACCGTACGCGGCTCGGGCTACCGGCTGAGCTGACCGCCGCACGGCGCGCCTCGGCCTGCTGCTCGGACCGCGCGCCTCCGGCCACATCGGCGTCGCCTCGGCACCATAGAGACATGGCGGGACTGCTCGAAGTCGTGGTGCTCCAGGCGGCAGACGCCGAGAAGGCCGCCGAGGGCGGCGCCGACCGTGTGGAGCTCGTCGGCACGATGAAGGACGGAGGCCTGTCGCCCGAACCCGCCCTCGTCGAGTCCGTACGCCGCGCCACCTCGGTCCAGCTGCGCGTCATGCTCCGGCTGCGCGACGGCTTCGGTACGGATGGCGGGGAGACGACCCGGCTCAAAGGCCTCGCCTCGGCATACGTCGACGCGGGCGCCGACGGGATCGTCATGGGCTTCCTCAACGGGCTGAGCGAGGTGGACCTCGAGGTCTGTACGGAGCTGGCCGGGGACGGCGGCTGGCCCTGGACGTTCCACCGGGCGATCGACTCCGCCCTCGACGTCGCGAAGGCCTGGAGGGACGTACGGAGGCTGCCGGGCCTCGATCAGGTGCTCACGAGCGGATCGGCCCGTGGGCTCCGGTACGGGCTCGACGACCTCATCTCCCGCGCCCGAGCCGACCGCGAGGTGGGCCGCCTGATCATGGCAGGTGGCGGTCTCGCGCCGGAGCAGGTGCCGTGGCTGGCCCAGGCCGGCATCCGGTCGTTCCACATCGGCTCACCGGCACGTCCGGGACGCAGCTACAAGGCGCACGTCGATCCGGCCCTCGTCCGGTCCTGGCGCCGGCTGATCGACTCCGAGGTCCGCCACCCCCCGGGCACGTGATGACAGACTGGGCGCTGTGAGCACCACCCTCTTCGAGCCGTCCAAGCTGGCGGCCGCCTCGTTCGGTCTGGGGATCGGGGGACTCGTCGGCATCCTCGTCGCACTCCTGACGGGATCCACGCTCGGGGCGGGCGCCCAGTCGTCGCCACTGGCCCCCGGTGCGGGCGTTGCCTTCTGGGTCGCGGCGCTCATGGCTCCCGCCGCCATCGTGACCGGCGTCATCGCCAAGATGCGCGCCGCCCAGCCGGGGTGGTGGTCGACGCTGGCGATCCTGCTCGGGGCACTCGTCCTCG
This sequence comes from Propionibacteriaceae bacterium, assembly GCA_027353565.1. Taxonomy (GTDB): domain Bacteria; phylum Actinomycetota; class Actinomycetes; order Propionibacteriales; family Propionibacteriaceae; genus Fen-668. The sequence goes on along the minus strand of DAIEHO010000057.1, from coordinate 455 downwards.
TCGTCGTGCTCGTCACGCTGGTCTACATCCTCGCCATCACGACGAAGTCCTGAACCCGGCCGCTCTCGTACAGTGGCACCCATGTCGCTCGAACTTGCCGATGAGGCCGTACGGATCACGACCGAGCTCGTACGGATCGACTCCACGAACGCCGGCGACGGCTCCGGGCCGTGCGAGTACGAGGCGGCGCAGTACGTGCTCGGTCTGCTGCGCGAGGTCGGCCTCGAGCCCGAGTATGTGGAGCCGGCGCCTCGGAGATCGAGTCTCGTGGTCCGTGTCCCCGGTGCCGATCGCCGTCGCCCCGGCCTGGTCCTGCACGGACACCTCGACGTCGTACCCGCCGATGCGGGTGCGTGGAGCCACGACCCGTTCGCGGGCGACATCGTCGACGGGGTGCTGTACGGACGAGGCGCCGTCGACATGAAGGACATGGTCGGCATGATGCTCGCCAACCT
>DAIEHO010000045.1 GCA_027353565.1 Propionibacteriaceae bacterium | reverse complement strand
GCGTACATGCCGGGCGACGCGTGGCCCTGGAAGAAGACCTGGTCGCCACCGCCGGGGTGGTCCTTGCCGCGGAAGAAGTGGTTGAACCCCACCTCGTACAGGCTCGCACTCGACGCGTACGTGGAGATGTGGCCACCGACGCCGACGCCGGGGCGCTGTGCTCGGTGGACCATCATGGCCGCGTTCCACCGGAGCAGGCGACGATAGCCGCGCTCCAAACCCTCGTCGCCGGGGTACGCCGGCTCGATCGACTTCGGGATCGTGTTCACGTAGTCGGTCGCAGTCAGGGACGGCACGCCGATCTGCTTCTCGCGCGCACGATCCAGCAGGCGCAGCATCACGTACCGCGCCCGGTTCCGGCCACCCTTCTCGATGAGCCCGTCCAGGCTCTCGATCCACTCACCCGTCTCGTCCGGGTCGGTGTCGGGAAGGTTCGTGGGCAGTCCGTTGAGTACGGGACCGCCCTCGTCGCGTGGGATCACCAGATACCTTTCGTCGCTTCGTCTCTCGGGTGCAATCTTGTCATGTCCGGCGCCTGAGCCCCAGCCCGTGCAATCGAGGCGGACGGCGGACCGTCATCTCTTCGCCCACGCGAGCAGCTTCTCGAGCGGCCAGGTGTTCACGATGCGTTCGGGAGGGATCCCCATGCCCTGGGCACGCTCGCACCCGTAGTCGAGGAACTCCAGCTGTCCGGGGGCGTGCGCGTCCGTGTCAATACTGAACAAGCAGCCGATATTCCGCGCGAGCTCGAGGAGCCGCCCCGGTGGGTCCCGTCGCTCGGGTCGTGAGTTGATCTCGACCGCCACGTCGAGCTGTCGGCACGCCTCGAACACGATCTCCGCGTCGAACCGGGACTCGTTGCGGAGCCCGCGCTCCCCCTCGACGAGTCGTCCGGTGCAGTGCCCGAGGACGTTCGTCCGTGGGTTGGCGATCGCCGCAACCATCCGGTGGGTCATCGTCTCGGAGTCCTGGCTGAGCTTCGAGTGCACGCTGGCGACGACGAGGTCGAGCCGGCCCAGCGCCGCTGGGGACTGGTCGAGCGCTCCCGTGTCCAGGATGTCGACCTCGATGCCTTTGAGGACACGTACGGGACTGGCCTCGTTCACCGCATCGATCCTCACCCCCTGGTCGGCGAGCCGCTCCTCGCTCAGCCCGTGGGCCACGGTGAGCCGCGGTGAGTGGTCGGTGATGAGCAGGTACTCGTGGCCGAGCTGCGCGGCCGTCGCGACCATCTCCTCCAACGGCGCGCTGCCGTCCGACTCGTCGGTGTGGCAGTGGAGGTCTCCCCTGAGCCGCCTGCGCAGCTCCAGACCCGACGTCACAAGGGGCCGCGCCGCCGTCCGTACCCTCGCGAGGTAGTCGGGGACGCGCCCGGCGAGGGTCGCCTGGATGACCCCGGCGGAGCTGGGACCGATACCGGGAACGTCGGCCCAGCTGGAGGCGCCGGCGCGTAGGGCGTACTCCTCGGGATCCATCGCGTCCAGGATCGCCGCCGACGCGCGGAACGCCATCGACCTGCGCGCGTCGCTCCGCGACCGGTCCAGCCAGTAGGAGATCTCACGTAGGGCAGCCGCGGGCGAGGCTGGTACGCGATCATTCACCACGCGTTTCACCCTACGCTGTGGCACATGGCGAAGGGCTCTCCGACAGGACCGGTTCGGGTCAGCGGTCGGACCCTCATCCCGTCGTCGCGATCCCGTACGGCGATGGTCCGCCGTCTGTCCGCCCAGTCCGCCGTGATGACGACGGCTGTACTCGCCGAGATGGATGCCCGTCACGAGTGGTTCGGCAACATGGAGGCCGAGCACCGGTCGTGGATCGGCATCGTCGCCCGCGCGGGCATCGACCTCTTCGTCGACTGGCTGGCCGACGAGGGGGAGGAACCCGTCACGCCGGCCGGGCTGTTCGACGCGGCGCCTCGGTCGGTCATGCGCCGGATCTCGCTCAAGCAGACCGTCGAGCTCGTACGGACCACGGTCGAGGTGGTCGAGCAGACCGTGTCCCAGATGCCGCGCAGCGACAGGGCGGTGCTGTCCGCCGCGATCGTGTACTTCAGCAGGGAGGTCGCGTTCGCGGCTGCCGAGCTGTACGCGACAGCGGCTGAGAGCCGCGGCGCGTGGGACGCACGGCTGGAGAGCCTCGTCGTCGACGCGGTCGTCCGTGGCGAGGCGGACGAGAACCTCGTCTCGCGTGCCTCGACCCTCGGCTGGCACTCCCCCGAAGCCGTCGTCGTCGCGGTCGGGCTCGCTCCCGAGGGCCACGAGTCCGCCGTCGAGCAGCTGCGGAAGGCCGCGACGCGCGCCGGACTCGACGCGCTGGTCGCCACGCAGGGCGAACGGCTGGTCGTCGTCCTCGGCGGAGCCGTCCTTGCCGACGGCGACGGCCCGGTGGCGGTGGTCGCGCGGCTGCAGAGCTTCTTCGGGGACGCCCCGATCGTCGTCGGGCCAGTGGTCGAACAGCTGGTTGACGCCGGCCTCTCGGCACGCGCCGCCTTCTCGGGCATCCGCAGCTCCGCCGCCTGGCCCGAGGCGCCGCGCCCGGTGTCCGCAGTCGACCTCCTGCCCGAACGGGCCCTGGCCGGGGACGGCCACGCCAGGCGGGCGCTCGCGCACGACATCTACCAGCCGCTGGAGCAGGCCGGGGGCGAGCTCCTCACCACACTCATCGCCTTCCTCGACCACGGCGGTTCCATCGAGGCATCGGCCCGCGCCCTCTACGTCCATCCGAACACCGTCCGCTACCGTCTGCGGCGCATCCAGGACGTGAGCGGCTACAACCCGTCGGCCGCGCGGGACGCGTACGTGCTGCGGCTGGACGTCACTGTCGGCCGACTCTTCGCATCCTGACCTCCAGCGGGCCAGTTTGTAGTATTCCTACAACGACACACGGAACAACTTCGTCGTGTCCGGTACTGAGTTTGCTGCTTTTTCACGAAACGATGAAGCCGTGCTCGCAATAGTCGCCCCGGGCCAAGGCGCCCAGACCCCCGGATTCCTCGCCCCTTGGCTGGAACTCCCCACCTTTGCCACCCGCCTCGCGTGGCTGTCGGCGGTGTCAGGCCTCGACCTCGCGCACTACGGCACCGAGGCGGACGCCGAGACCATCCGCGACACCGCCGTGGCCCAGCCCCTCCTCGTCGCGGCCGGCCTGACAGCCGTCCTCGAGCTGCTGCCCTCCCCCTCCGAGGCCTTTCGCAAGGTCGGAGTGGTCGCGGGTCACAGCGTGGGTGAGATCACCGCTGCCGCCGGCACCAACGTCATCAGCGTCGAGGCGGCCATGGTGCTGGTCCGCGAACGCGGCAAGGCGATGGCCGCGGCCAGCGCGGCGTGGCCCACATCCATGTCCGCCATCATCGGCGGTGACCGCGACGAGGTCATGGCCGCCATCGAGAAGTACGGGCTCACCGCCGCCAATGACAACGGCGCCGGCCAGGTCGTCGCGGGAGGCACGGCCGAGCAGCTCGCCGAGCTGGCCGCGAACCCCCCGCACCGTACACGGATCGTGCCTCTGAGCGTGGCCGGTGCCTTCCACACCGTCCACATGGAGCCGGCTGTCGCCCGCATGCAGTCCTTGGCCAAGGCCGTGTCCACCAAGGACCCGCGCACCCGCCTGCTGTCGAACGCCGACGGGCAGGTCGTCCAGAGCGGCGCGGAGTACCTGAGGCGGATGATGCGCCAGATCTCCACCCCCGTCCGCTGGGACCTCTGCATGGCGACGATGGCCGAGCTCGGCGTCACGGGCCTGCTGGAGCTTCCCCCGGCAGGGACGCTCACCGGCATCGCCAAGCGGAACCTCAAGGGTGTGGAGCTGTTCAGCCTCAACACACCGGACCAGCTCGACGAGGCCCGGGACTTCGTGGACCGCCATGCTGACGACGCCCACTACGACCTGTCGACGACGCCGAGCTGGCGTCTGGTCGTCTCGCCGGGCAAGGGCAGGTTCACCCGGGATGCCTCGATCAACGTGGACGACAAGATCGACGCCCACGCCTCGATCGGCTCGGTCAAGAACCTCCGCGACGAGATTCCCGTCTCCGCGACCTACGGTGGCGTCGTCCTGGAGTGGCTCGTCGAGAACGACGACCCCGTCGCCCCCGGACAGCCCCTGCTCCGCCTCCACCCGTCCCCCTCCAGCGCCCAGGAGAACCTCGCGTGACTGCTCCCCTCACCCTTCGTACCGGCCCTGCCGGATCTCGGATCGCCGGCGTCGGCTCGTACCTGCCTCGTCGCGTCGTCACCAACGAAGAGATGTGCACGATGATCGACTCGAGCGACGAGTGGATCCAGCAGCGCACCGGCATCGTCGAACGGCGCTGGGCCGGCGACGACGAGCCGCTGTCGTACATGGTCACCGAGGCCTCGCGGAAGGCCATCGCGCAGGCACAGGTGGACACCGACGACATCGATGCCGTCATCGTCGCGTCGGTCACGCACCTGAAGGCGACCCCGGCACTCGCGCCGATCGTTGCGGCCGAGCTCGGCCTCAAGGACCCCGCCGCGTACGACATCTCGGCTGCCTGCGCCGGATTCTGCTACGCGCTGGCACAGGCGGACGCCCTCATCCGTACCGGCTCGGCCAAGAACGTCCTGATCGTCGGGGCGGAGCGTCTCAGCGACCTCACCGACAAGTCGGACCGTTCGACCGCCTTCCTCTTCGCCGACGGCGCGGGCGCGGCGGTCGTCGTGGGCAGCGACACCCCGGGTGTGGGACCGGTCGTGTGGGGATCGGACGGCACGCAGGCTGACGTCATCACGCAGACCGAGGACTTCCGCGACGCGGTGCCCGCCGGACGCATGCCGACCGTGTACATGGACGGCAAGCCGGTGTTCCGCTGGGCCACGACATTCATCGCCGACGCCGCGCGTGACATCCTCACGCAGACCGGCATCGAGCCGGAGCAGCTTGACGTGTTCATCCCCCACCAGGCGAACAACCGCATCACCGACTCGATGCTTCGTCACCTCAAGCTGCCCGATCACGTCGTCGTGGCCCGCTCCATCAAGTACTTCGGCAACACGTCGGCCTCGTCCATCCCCATCGCCATGGACGAGCTGCTGACCAGCGGCGAGGCCCACTCGGGACAGACCGCCCTCATCATCGGTTTCGGCGCCGGCCTCGTGTACGCGGGCCAGGTCGTCGTCCTTCCGTAACCGCTCACAGCTTCGTAAAGAAGACCTAACCCAAGGAGAAACAGCCATGGCCACCACCGAAGAGATCCGCGAGCAGCTCGCTGAGATCGTCAACGACGTCGCGGGTGTCGCGGTCGAGGACGTGCAGCTCGACAAGTCCTTCACCGAGGACCTCGACGTCGACTCGCTGTCGATGGTCGAGATCATCTACGCCTGCGAGGACAAGTTCGGCGTCTCCATCCCCGACGACGACGCAAAGAACCTCCGCACGGTCGGCGACGCGGTCGCCTACATCGAGCGCGCCCAGGCCTGATCCCCCCTCGCGGTGGCAGCCTCTCCGGCTGCCACCGCGGCCCTGGACAGTCCCACCCACTGACCGACCCTTCGAAGGACCAGACATGCGAACCGTCGTCATCACCGGCCTAGGAGCAAGCACCCCCCTGGGCGGCGACCTGCCCACCACCTGGTCGGCGCTCGTCGCCGGGACCAGTGGTGTGAGCCTCATCGAGGCCGACTGGGCACAGGACCTGTCCACGCGGATCGCGGCCCAGGCCGCTGTGGACCCCGCCTCGGTCATGGACCGCGTGCAGGCCCGCAAGCTCGACCGCTCGTCGCAGTTCGCCATGGTCGCGGCCCTCGAGGCCTGGGCGGACGCCGGT
>DAIEHO010000093.1 GCA_027353565.1 Propionibacteriaceae bacterium | reverse complement strand
GGCGCAGCCGTCGTTGGAGTGATCCCGGGCCGCCGTTGCGTCACGACCATGACCTCACCAGCATCCACGGCCCGAAGCTGCACGCCATGATCCGGCAGGTACCGGCCCGCTAGGCCAGGTGCTCAGGGCTGATCGGGCCTGGTCAGTACTCGCCCTTGATCACGAAGAACGAGCCGCGGATGGTACCGGCGAGCTTCGACTTCTGGCGGGCGAACTTGAAGCGGTCGGCGAGCTCCTCGGGGACCTCCATGCCGTCGGACAGCTTGAACCCGACCGCGCGTTTCCCCGCATCGGCGAGCGTGTACATGACATTGATCGACAGGCCCGACTCGTAGAACACGTATGACATGCGGATGCCGCCGACCTCGAACGCGGTCGCCTCGAGCGCAGGGGACGCGATGGCGATGCCGCGCTCCTCGGAGAGGACCCTGCTCACGTAGTCGACGGTGTCGCTGGCCTCGTCGGCCGGGTAGGTGGTGAAGGTGTGGTCGTACTTGTTCTTGTAGTAGCGAGCCTCGTTCGCCCGCAAGCCGGCGAGGGCCTCCGCGACCGGCGACGACTCCAGCCCGACCGTCGAGACGTTCACGAAGTCGACGACGTACGCCACGGTGCTCCTCGGAAGTTGTTGAGGACCAGATCGTACCGTCAGTGACGCGCGACGACGGGCCACCGCTCGTACGACCCGTCCGGGCCGACCGCGACCAGTTCGCTCCACATGTTCACCGTGGCGCACGCGTGGTGGGGCAGGACCCGGACGAGGTCGCCCACCGCGAGCGCCGACGTCCCGGAACCCGTCAGGAAGCCGTGCTCCTCGTTGGCCCGCGGGAACGTCACCGCGTCGAGCGGGCGGCAGTCCTGGTCCAGCACCATCCCGTAACCCGTCTCGGCCGAGACCGCGTCGGAGCTCATCGCCTTCGACCCCGCGTCGATGATCGCCGTACCGGACCGTTGCGTCGAGACCACCCGCGCGAGCACCGTGAGCGCGCAGTCGTCGAGCGTGCAGGTACCGAGCCGGACCTGGTTGCCGTCCTCGAACACGTACGTGCCGGGCCGCGCCTCGGTGACGCCGGCGACGTACGGACCGGCCGCCAGCCCCGGGGTCGAGCCGACCGAGACCACCTCGACCACATGGCCGGCCGCACGCAGCGCCTGAGCGACCCCTCCGAGAGCCGAGGCCGATGCCGACGCCGCGGCATCGAGGACAGCACGGTCCGCCCCGAGCCCGTAGAGGTGCCCCTCGTGGGTCATCACGCCGCGGAGCCGCAACGCGGGAAGACCCGCAAGCTGGTCGGCCACCCCCACAGCGGCGACCGGCTCAACGCCCGTACGACCGAGGCCCGTGTCGACCTCGAGCAGAACGTCGGCCACCAGCCCAGCCTCGGACAGCGCGGCATCCAGGGGCCTCGCCACAGCGGCTGAGTCGACCATGAGTGTCACCCCGTACCGGCGTACAGCCTCGACGGCGAAGCCGACCTTGTGGACACCGACCGCCAGGTGGGCCCACAGCAGCCCACGGAACCCGGCGTCTCCCAGGGCACGGACCTCGGCCGGTGTGGAGCACGTGAACCCGACGGCGCCGAGCGCGAGCTGTCGCCGCGCCACCTCCACGCACTTGCTCGTCTTCCAGTGCGGTCGGACCGCGACGCCGGCCCGTGCGAGGTCGCCGGTCACCGTGGTGAGGTTGCGACCCATCCGCTCCACATCGACGATCAGGGCCGGGGTGTCGAGGGTGTCGAGACCGGACACGATCAGGCCTGGTCCAGCCGGGAGGGTGTGGGGCTCAACCGGTGCCACAGCCAGAACGACGCGCCGAGGATCGCGAAGACCGCCGAGGTGACGGCGACGGAGAACATCGAGGTCGCGACGAGCGTGACGATGACACCGCTGAGCAAGGAGTTGAACAGCAGCTGGGTGAACGACTGGCCGCTCGCCGCGGTGCCACGTCGCGTCGGGAAGCGGTCGAGCATGGCCAGCTGCAGGATCGGGAACGACGCCGACATGGAGAACGCGATGACCGGCGGGAAGACCATCACCCACGGCAGGTGGTTGCCCGCGATCCGGGCAACCACGACGCCGACGAGGGAGGACGCCACGAGCGCGACCATGGCGATGCTCACGAGTCGCTGGGGTGGGATCCGGTGCGCCAGGCGGGCGTTGGTGAAGGAGCCGAGGATCATGCCCGCAACGAACGGCAGGAACAGCATCCAGAAGTCCTGCTCACCCTTACCGAGCAGCTGCAGCATGATGATCGGCGCACCGACGATGTAGATGAACTGCGCCGAGAAGCCGAACATGCTCGCGAAGGCGAGCCGGAGGTACGGGCCGTCCGAGAGCACGAGGCGCAACCCGTGCAGGACGTCGCGGAAGTCCAGCTTGCGACGGTTCTCGACCGGGTGCGTCTCCGGGAGCCCCAGCGTGACCATCAGCGCGAGGATCACGCCGACCGCCACCAGGCCACCGAAGATCGTGCGCCATCCAGCCACGCCGACCACCCAGCCGCCGATGATCGGGGCCACGGCCGGAGCGATCGAGAAGATCATCGCCACCTGGGCCATCATCTTCTGGGCCGCCGGCCCGGTGTACAGGTCGCGAATGATCGTGCGGCTCACGATCTGGCCCGCACCCGCCGCGAACCCTTGGAGAGCGCGACCGATCAGCAGGACCGTCAGGTTGGGCGCGAGCATGCACACCAGCGACGCCAGCGCGTACGCCAGCATCCCGACACCCATCACCCGCTTACGCCCCACCGCGTCGGAGATCGGGCCATGGAACAGGCTCATGACCGCGAACGACAGCATGTACACGCTGGTCACCTGCTGCATCGCCGCGGTCGACGCGCGCACGTCCCGGCCGATCAGGTCGAACGCCGGAAAGACGGCGTCGATCGTGAACGGACCGATCATCGCCAGAGCGGCGATCATCGCGGTGATGAGGCCCTTGCTGACGACTCGAGGTTTCGCCGCCAAGGCGTCAGCGACCATCGGCGGGTACCAGCCCGCTCGCGATGTACGCGTCGCGGAGGACGCCGAGGCTCACCAGAGCGGCGTCAGCGTCGATCCAGAACGGCTTCTCCGCGCTGAGGTGAGCGTAGAAGTCCGCGATGAGACGCGCGTGGCTGGTGCCCCAGTACGAGCGCTCGCCCTCCCCGGCGAGGTCGCTGGCGATCACCTCGACGTCGCCGTCGGCCGTGGCCGCCAGGAGCTGCCC
>DAIEHO010000029.1 GCA_027353565.1 Propionibacteriaceae bacterium | reverse complement strand
TCGTACCCGAGCCGGTTCGTCCGGCCCGCTTCGAAGGGAGACCCATGGTCTACGAGCCGTTCGCCCGGCCGACCGCACAGGGCCTGTACGACCCCGCGTACGAGCACGACGCGTGCGGCGTCGGCTTTGTCGCGCGTCTCGACGGTGTCGCCACCCACGACATCGTGGAGAAGGGTCTGGAGGTGCTGAGGAACCTCGACCATCGCGGTGCCACCGGGGCGGACACCGCCGCCGGCGACGGTGCCGGGATCCTGGTCCAGGTCCCCGACAGGTTCCTGCGCAAGGTCGTGGACGCCGAGCTGCCGGCCAAGGGGTCGTACGCCGTGGGCATGGCCTTCATGCCCACCGAGTCGCGTGCCCGGGAGGCCGTCAAAGCGGCGCTCACCCACATCGCCGTCCAGGAGGGGCTTCGGGTGCTGGCGTGGCGCTCCGTACCGACCGAGACGAGCACGCTGAGCCCGATCTCGCTCGACGTGATGCCCCACATGGAGATGCTCCTCGTCGACTCGTACGACGGCCTGACGGGTCTCGACCTCGAGCGGCTCGCGTACATCCTGCGGCGCCGCGCCCAGCACGAGCAGAACGTCTACTTCGCCTCGCTGTCGTGCCGGACCATCGTGTACAAGGGCATGCTCACCACCGACCAGCTCGAGGCTGTGTACCCGGAGCTCCACGACCCGGACCTGGCCAGTGCGCTCGCCCTGGTGCACTCACGGTTCTCGACCAACACGTTCCCGGCGTGGGAGCTGGCCCATCCGTACCGGCTGATCGCCCACAACGGGGAGATCAACACCGTCAAAGGCAACCGGAACTGGATGCGCGCCCGCGAGACGCTTCTCTCCTCCGACCTCATCCCCGGCGACCTCGACCGGCTGTTCCCGATCTGCTCACCCGGGGGGTCGGACTCGGCCTCGTTCGACGAGGTGCTCGAGCTGCTGCACCTCGGGGGACGCACGCTCCCGCACGCGGTGCTCATGATGATCCCCGAGGCGTGGCAGCAGAACACGGAGATGGATCCCGCGCGTCGCGCGTTCTACGAGTTCCACAGCTCGATGATGGAGCCGTGGGACGGTCCCGCCGCCGTCACGTTCACCGACGGTACGACGATCGGCGCGACCCTCGACCGCAACGGTCTGCGCCCCGCGCGCTACTGGGTCACCACCGACGGGCTCGTGATCTTCGCGTCGGAAGCCGGTGTCCTCGACATCCCGCAGGAGCAGGTGGCCAGCAAGGGTCGTCTGCGGCCGGGTCGCATCTTCCTCGTCGACCTCGATCAGCACCGCGTGATCGACGACGAGGAGGTGAAGGCCGAGCTGGCAGGCGCCCAGCCGTACGCCGAGTGGGTGGCCGCCGGTCACATCAACCTCAGCGAGCTGCCCGAGCGTCAGCACATCGTGCACAGCCACTCGTCGGTCACCCGCCGGCAGCAGATCTTCGGCTACAACCTCGAGGAGCTGCGGCTCATCGTGGCCCCGATGGCGAACACCGGTGCGGAGCCGATCGGCTCGATGGGCAACGACACGCCGCTCGCCGTCCTGAGCGACAACCCGCGGACCTTCTTCGACTACTTCAGCCAGCTCTTCGCCCAGGTCACCAACCCGCCGCTCGACGCGATCCGCGAGGAGCTGGTGACGAGCCTGACGAGCTCGATCGGACCGGAGAAGAACCTCCTCGACCCAGGACCCGACAGCTGCCGCCAGATCGTCATCGACTTCCCGATCCTCGACTCCGACGAGCTGGCCAAGCTCGTGCGGATCAACCACTCGGGCGAGACGCCGGGATATGCCGCACGGGTGATCCGCGGCCTGTACAAGCTCGACGAGGGCGCACAGGGGCTCAGGAACCGCCTCGACGCGCTGTGCGCCGAGGTCGACGAGGCCATCGACGAGGGCGCGCAGATCATCGTGCTCAGCGACCGGCATTCGACCGGTGAGCTTGCGCCGATCCCGTCGCTGCTGCTCACGTCAGCCGTCCACCACCACCTCGTCGGACGCAAGACACGGACGAAGGTGGGGCTCGTCGTCGAGGCCGGCGATGTCCGCGAGGTTCACCACGCCGCGCTGCTCATCGGCTACGGGGCCGCCGCCATCAACCCCTACCTCGTCTTCGAGTCCGCGGAGGACCTCGCGCGCAACGAGCTGTACGTGACGGTCGACCCCGAGAAGGCGATCTACAACGTCCGTAAGGCACTCGGCAAG
>DAIEHO010000024.1 GCA_027353565.1 Propionibacteriaceae bacterium | reverse complement strand
CTCGGCCGTCTCGTCGAGACGACGGGCTCGTGCGGCAGCGCTCATGCCACCGGCGACACCTCCGACGACGACCAGCCTCACTGGGCAACCTCTTCGCTCTGACGCGCGGCGATCTGGGCACGGACGTCGTCCATGTCGAGGTCCTGTACCGCGGTGATCACGCGCTCCAGCTGCGGCGCATTCAGGGCGCCCGGCTGTGAGAACACGATGATGCCGTCACGGAAGGCCATCAGCGTGGGGATCGAGGTGATGTTGAACGCCCCGGCCAGGCCACCCTCGGCCTCGGTGTCCACCTTGCCGAAGACGATGTCGGTGTGGACGTTCGACGACTTCTCGAACACGGGCCCGAACGCCCGGCACGGCGGGCACCAGTCCGCCCAGAAGTCGAGGAGGACGATGCCCTCGCCGGAGACGACCTCTTCGAAGCCGTCAGTGGTGATCTGTCGTGTAGCCATGGCTTGATCTTATACCCCAAGGGGTATGGATACAAAAACCCCCGGGGGGTATCCCACAGAGGCCTTCAGGACCGGCTGGAGCGCTGCAGGTTCGCCGATGACCGCAGCGCGGACGAGTCCCCGCGGGTGTGGCAGGTGTCCGAGGAGCTGGTGAGCCGACGATCCTGATGCGCCCGTGTCGCCGCACGTGCCCCCGATGGGGATCGAACCCATACTCTGGCGGGTTTAAGCCGCCTGCCTCTGCCGGTTGGGCTACGGGGGCGTCAGCGGCGCAGGAGCTCCAGTGTGGCACCGTCGAGGATGTCGGTCTCCCGTACCCTCATGGGCACGCTCACGCGCTCGGCGATCCGCGCCACGATCAGGGCGCCCGCACAGATCACTTCGGCGCGGAGTCGCTGGAGCATCGGGTACGTGGCCATGACCAGCTCAATAGGCATGGCAAGCAGCTGGTCTGCGAGGCGGTCGATCTCCGCCGCCCCGACGACGGAGTCGTGGACCTTCACGCGGTCGTACGTCTCCAGGCCCTGGGCCAGTGCGGACAGGCTGGTCGACGTTCCGGCGACCCCGATCCAGGTGGCCGCGTCGTGGACCGGGACCTCCGACGACTCGAGCATCCCGTCGACGAAGTCCCGAGCCGCGTCGACCTGTGCCGCGGTCGGCGGGTCGCCCGCCAGGAAGCGCTCACGGATGCGTACCGACCCCATGTCGAGAGACCGCGCGACGCGTACGGATCCGTCGAGGTCACCGAGGATCAGCTCGGTGGAGCCGCCTCCGACGTCCATGACGAGGACAGGGCCGGCCGTGACGGGCCCGCCGGACAGTGCACCCAGGAACGAGAGCCGTGCCTCCTCGGCGCCGGTGATGACATCCACGTCGACGCCGAGTCGCCGACGGACGCCGTCGAAGAGCTCGTCCCTGTTGCTGACGTCGCGGGCGGCCGACGTGGCGATGAACCGGACGCGGTCGACCCCGAGCTCGCGGACCGTCGTCGCGTACGAGTCGACGGCCTCGAACGTGCGGGCCAGGGCGTCGGGGTGGAAGCGTCGGGTGGCGTCGACCCCCTGACCGAGCCGTACGAGCTCGAGGCGGCGCTCGACCTCCTTCAGGGAGCCGTCGGCGCCGGGATCCGCCACGAGGAGGCGGATCGTGTTCGTACCGCAGTCGACGACGGCGACCCTCATGGGGTCTCTCCCAGGCAGGGACGGGCCCAGAACTCGCCCAGCCGCGCCACGGTCTCGTCGCCGAGCGGGTTGACGCCGGGGCCGGCCGCCAGCGCGTGGGCGGCCAGCGCGTGGAGGCACTTCACCCGGTCCGGCATGCCGCCGGCACTGACGCCGTCGATCTCGGGGACCTCGGGTCCGGACAGGGCCGCACGGTCGGCGAGGTACGCCTCGTGGGCGGCCCGGTAGGCATCGGCCAGATGAGGATCCGCAGCCAGTCGGTCCCCCATCTCACGCATCACCCCTTCCGCCTCCAGGGTGGAGCAGGCCGCGGCCGCACGGGGGCAGGTGAGGTAGTAGGTGGTCGGGAACGGCGTCCCGTCCGGGAGCGCCGGCAACGTCGCGACGACACCGGGCTTGCCGCAAGGACAGCGCCATGCGATCCCGGCCAGGCCACGGGGCATGCGGCCGAGCTGCGCCGCGATCGTCGCCTCGTCCGTGCCGCTGACCGGCGCGATCATCGCTTCTTGGTGCTCGTCGCGGAGGGTGCCGGTGCAGGTGGGGTCACGGTCGCGAGCGGCGTGGTGGCCGGGGGTGCGACGACCACGGGCTGATCAGCGGCCTGGATCGACGACCAGATCTTCTCGTACCACGCCTGGTTCACCGGCTCGGCGTTGCCCTGGATCGACCCGACCTCCCCGCTGACGACCGTGCCGTCGGTGCCGATCACGCGGTAGCCGACCTCGCCCGGCATGACCCAGCCGAGCTTCTCACGGGCCTGCGTCTTGATGTAGCTGGGGTCGCTCCACCGGGCGAGCTCGTCCTCGAGCTTGGCGATGGACGCCTGCCGCTCAGCGATCTGCGTACGGGCAGTCGCCATGTCACTCTGTTGGCCGAGGTAGATGCGCATCGAGCCGACATAGCTCAGGACCAGGAGGCCGACCACGACGAGGAGTGCGACGGCGCGCTGGGTGACCTGCATGCCGCCTGTGAGCCGCGGGAGCTTCATCCCCGATGGCGTGCGTTGCTGGGCATCCGCGGCCGAGGGGCGAGTGCGGCGCCGCTGCCGGGTCACGCCCGGACGAGCCGAAGCCCGCCCGGGTCCGCCCGACTTGCGATCGCCGCGTCGCCCCTCAGCCACGCCGGATCAGCCCTTGAAACGCGGGAACGCCGTCGCGCCCGCATACTCAGCGGCGTCGTCGAGGTTGGCCTCGATGCGCATGAGCTGGTTGTACTTGGCGACGCGCTCGGAGCGAGCGGGTGCGCCGGTCTTGATCTGCCCGCAGTTCGTGGCGACGGCCAGGTCGGCGATCGTCGTGTCCTCGGTCTCGCCGGAACGGTGGCTCATCATGCAGCGGAAGCCCGCGCGGTGGGCCATGTCGACGGCGTCGAGCGTCTCGGACAGCGACCCGATCTGGTTGACCTTGACCAGGAGCGCGTTGGCGGCCTTCATCTCGATGCCCTTGGCGATCCGCTTCGGGTTCGTGACGAACAGGTCGTCGCCGACGACCTGGATCTTGTGACCGACCTTCGCGGTGAACGTGACCCAACCGTCCCAGTCCTCCTCGTTCAGCGGGTCCTCGATGGACACCAGCGGGTAGGCGTCGATCCACTCGTCGTAGATCGCCACCATCTCGTCGGTCGTCTTCTTCGCACCTTCGAACGAGTACGTCCCGTCCTCGTTCCAGAAGGCCGAGGCGGCAACGTCGAGCGCCAGCGCGACGTCGGTGCCGGGGGTCAGGCCCGCGGCCTTGATCGCGTCGAGGATCAGGTCGAGCGCAGCGCGGTTCGACTCGAGGTTCGGAGCGAAGCCGCCCTCGTCGCCGAGCCCGGTCGCGAGACCCTTGGCCTTGAGGACGCCCTTGAGGGAGTGGTAGACACGAGCCCCCCACTCGATCGCCTCGGCGAACGACGAGGCGCCGATCGGAGCGATCATGAACTCCTGCACGTCGACGTTCGAGTCGGCGTGGGTGCCACCGTTGAGGATGTTCATCATCGGGACGGGGAGCACGTGGGCGTTCGGCCCGCCGACGTACTGGTAGAGCGGCAGGTCGGCCGAGTCGGCTGCGGCGTGGGCCACGGCCAGCGAGACGCCGAGGATCGCGTTCGCGCCGAGGTTGCCCTTGTTCTCCGTGCCGTCGAGCTCGATCATCGCGTTGTCGATGGCGCGCTGCTCGGAGGCCTCCCAGCCGGCGACCTCCGGGCCGATCTGCTCGAGCACGTTGTCGACCGCCTTGAGGACGCCCTTGCCGCCGTAACGTGCCTTGTCGCCGTCACGCAGCTCGATGGCCTCGAAGATGCCGGTCGATGCGCCGGACGGGACCCCGGCGCGGCCCTGGCTGCCGTCCTCCAGAAGGACTGTCACCTCAAGGGTGGGGTTTCCGCGAGAGTCGAGGATCTCGCGTGCCTCGATGAAATCGATGTTGGCCACGTGGGTGCCTTTCATTGAGCTGTGGGTCGATGTCGGGGCTCAGCCTATCGGCCCCTCCCCTGGCGTCACCCATGACCCAGCGGTGAATCGCGTGAACGTCCACCACCTTGCCGTACGTCGCGAGGAGAGGTGAGGAACTGACAGGCACAAGCCGCGCACGGCGTGTCGCCGGCAGGCGACACAGCGGGGGATCTCTCGGCGCGACCCGGCATGGGGGGATCCCCCTGGCGCGACCTACTACTTGGTATTACCATGTAGCCGTTCACCCAACTCAAGGAGTCGTCATGCAGCTCAGCCTTCCGGAGATACTCCTGATCGTCGTCGGGGGGGTGGTCGAGCTCGGGCTTCTCGTCGCCGCATGGGTCGTCCTGTTCCGTACGTCCTCCGAACGCCTCACCCTCCCGAAGTGGGCATGGGCGGTGATCTGCCTCGTCCAGTTCGTCGGTCCGATCGCCTTCTTCGCCGCCGGGCGCAAGCCGCGCGCCGTCATGGACGTCGCGGCACCCCGCGCCGATGGCGAGGCCACCACTCAGCGCGCGCTCAACGACCTGTACGGGGACCGATGACCGCCAGCGTCGCCGTCGCGAACCTCACCAAGGCGTACCCGGCGCACACCGCCGTGGACCACCTGACAATGTCCGTCCCAGAGGGCTCGGTGTTCGGCTTCCTGGGCCCCAA
>DAIEHO010000012.1 GCA_027353565.1 Propionibacteriaceae bacterium | reverse complement strand
GTTCAGTTGTGCGAGAGCCACGGCCGGGGCCGTGGCGGGAGCTGTGCGCACGGCGCACGGCGCGACGTGGACGAGGGAGCGACCCGGCGGATCGCTCCCTCGTGGGCGTCAGCGGCGCAGGCCGAGCCGCTCGATCAGCCGGCGGTAGTGCTCGACGTCGTTCTTCGCGACGTAGTTGAGCAGACGGCGACGCTGGCCGACCATGAGCATGAGGCCCCGGCGGCTGTGGTGGTCGCCCTTGTGGGCCTTCAGGTGCTCCGTGAGGTGCGAGATGCGCTTGGTGAGCAACGCGATCTGCACGTCGGGCGAACCCGTGTCGCCTGGGGTGGTCGCGTAGTCATCGATGATCTTCTTCTTGGTGGCAGCGTCCATTCGACGTGCACTCCTCTCGGTTATCCCGTTGCGCGATGCCCCCGTCGCAGGTGCAGTCGGGGCACTTGGGTGGTCGCGGCCGATCAAACGGCGTTCCGAGGTTACCAGGAGCTGTCTATGGAGGCGAAATCACGCGGGCCTTTGTCGCAGGTCCGAGCCCACCGTACTGTTCCAGCCACGACCACGACATACACCCGACACATGTATGGGCTAGGTTGCTGGAGTCACACAGGAGGTATTGGGGGTTCGGATGTCCGACGACGCTGAGATCGAGATTCGCCTGGTCCGTTCCGACGACCTGCCTGCGCTCCGCGCGCTGGAGGACCGTACGGATGGGTTCGTGTGCGATCGTCGTTTTGCCGACGCCATCGCCGGAGACTCGTCGTACTACATCGCGGTCCGCAACGGCGACCCTCTCGGCACGGTCGTGCTCGACCTCAAGCCGGGGCCTCTCATGCCGGAGCTCCGCAACATGTACGTCTACCAGCACGCGCGCCGGCAGGGCATCGGCCGCCTGCTCGACCTGCACGTCGAGACGGTGGCCCGTGACCTCGGCTACGAGGAGATCTTCCTCGGCGTAGACCCCTACAACTACAAGGCCATCCCGCTCTACCTGTCCTTGGGCTACGAGCCGACCGGCAACCACCGCATCGTGGGCGGCGACGCCCCCGGAGGTCTGCCCGGCGAGGTCTTCCGCGACGCGATCTACCGCAAGCGCCTTCGTCAGTTCTGAGCTGGTCGCCGACCCCTGATGCTGGGTCGTCATCCCCTGACGCGCGCCGTGATGGTGCTCGTCAGCTCGTCGGCGGCGTCACCCCGAGAACAGCACGCGCAGCGACCACGTCGGCGTCCATCTGCACGATGAGGTCGTCCAGCGAGTCGAACTTCACCTGGCCACGGAGCCGCGCGATGAAGTCCACCCCGATGCGGCACCCGTACAGCTCGAGGTCCGTGCGGTCCAGGACGTAGGTCTCCACCCGCCGCTCGACCCCGTCGAACGTCGGGTTGGTGCCGACGGAGACCGCTGCGGCCATCGACCTCGCCGCGGGATCCTCGAGGCAGGTCAACCACCCCGCGTACACGCCGTCGGCCGGGCAGGCGTGCCCTGCCGGCACGGTGAGGTTGGCCGTCGGGTAACCGAGGGTGCGTCCGCGTTGGTCGCCCATGACGACGATGCCCGTGTAGCGGAACGGTCGCCCGAGGACCCGGGCGGCGGCCTCGACGTCACCGACGTCGAGCGCGCGGCGCACACGCGTGGACGAGAGGGCGGCACTGTCGCCGACGAGTG
This sequence comes from Propionibacteriaceae bacterium, assembly GCA_027353565.1. Lineage (GTDB taxonomy): Bacteria > Actinomycetota > Actinomycetes > Propionibacteriales > Propionibacteriaceae > Fen-668. The sequence continues at coordinate 3,097 of DAIEHO010000012.1, read as the reverse complement.
GGAGCGCGACGACGTCGAACGTGCCCGCGCCCAGCTCGCGCAGCGTCTCCACCGTTCCGAGGGCGCCTTTGGCGAACCGGAAGTTCTCCCCCACGACCACGATCGCCGGGTGTAGGGGCGCCAGCACGTGGTCGACGAACTCCTGGGGCGACCAGTCGGCGACGCGTCGGGAGAACTCCACGACTCTCACCTCGTCGGCACCCGCGTGACGCAGAAGCTCGATCCTCTCGGGCAGGTCGCACAGGAGCTCCGGAGCGGCGTGAGGACGCAGCACGACCATCGGGTGCGGCCAGAACGTCACAGCGACGAGCGGCGCCCCGGGCCTCAGAGCGCGTGCGGCGGCCAGCACCTCGCGATGTCCGCGGTGCACACCGTCGAAGTTTCCGATCGCCACCACTGTCGGTCCACCCGTGATCACTGACCCTCCCCATCGACGAAGACTGTGTCCGGGACCGCACGGTCCCCTGCTGGACGGTACAAGGCGAGCAGCGTACCCTCCGGACCGATGACCGCCGTCAGGTCCGCGAGGCTGCGCCCTATGGACTTGCCGTGTGCGACGTCCGCGGCCTCGGCGGCGTCGACCTGGACCGACGGCACGCAGCGCGTCGCCGCTTGTGCGGGCGTGAGCCACGCCTCGTCGGGGATACGTGCGACGTCGAGGTCAGGCCCGAGCCGGGACTCCTCCACCATGAACGGGCCGACCCGTGTCCGACGCAGCGCCGCCAGGTGTCCGCCTACGCCGAGCACACGGCCGAGGTCGCGCGCGAGCGCCCTGATGTACGTGCCGGACGAGCACTCGACATCGACCTCGACGTCGAGCACCGCGGTGCCGTCGTCGGCCACCCCCGGCGTCACAGCGCCGACGTCCAGACGCGTGATCGTGACGCGGCGGGCCGCGAGCTCGACCTCTTCGCCCGACCGCACACGCTTGTACGACCGGACGCCGTCGACCTTGATCGCCGAGACTGAGCTGGGAACCTGCTGGATCTCTCCGAGGAACGCCCCAGCAGCAGCCCGTACAGCCGCCGCGTCGACCCCCGCGGCGCCGTGGGCGGCCGTGATCGTGCCCTCAGCGTCCTCGGTGATGGTCTCCTGACCGAGCCGTACGGTCGCGACGTAGCGCTTGTCGTGCAGCGTCATGTGGCCGAGCAGCCTGGTCGCCTTGCCGACGCCGACGACCAGGACGCCGGTGGCCATCGGGTCGAGCGTGCCCGCATGGCCGACCTTCCGAGTCCCGGCGAGGCGACGTACCCGCGCCACGACCCCGTGCGACGTGATGCCCTGCGGCTTGTCGACGACGATCACGCCGGAGATGTCGGTCACTCTTCGTCGTCGTCCTCGTCGGCCGGCTCGTCGTCGCCGTCCTCGGCAGGCTTCTTGTAGGGGTCCGCGTCTCCCGCGTACGACGCCCCGACAGCCTTCGCGGCGACGGTCTCGTCCACGAGGCGGGCGGCTGCGAGCAGCTCCTCCATGTGGGCCGTCGTCTCCGGCATCGCGTCGGCGACGAACGTGATCGTCGGCGCGAACCGCAGTGCGAGCCGACGCGACACGGCTGTACGGATCTGGCCGCGCGCCGCCTCGAGTGCCGCTGCGGTGTCCACGCGTTCAGCCTCGCTGCCGAGCACCGTGTAGAACAGCGTGCAGTCGTGGCTGTCCTTGCTCAACCGCACGTCGGTGATCGTCACGAAGCCGAGGCGCGTGTCCTTGACCCGCTTCTCCAGCATCTCGGCGGCGATGTGCTTGATCTGCTCGGCACGCTTGAGCGCGTACGGGCTGGTCATGGGTCTCCCTTCCGGCGCAGGTGCTCACCGGTCCCTGGCTGGGGACCGGTGAGCATGCGCATGTTCAGACGCGCGGCTTCTCCACCATCTCGAAGGTCTCGATGATGTCGCCCACGTGCAGGTCGGAGTAGTTCTGCAGCGTGAGGCCGCACTCGAACCCTTCCCGCACTTCGGTGACGTCGTCCTTCTCGCGACGGAGCGTGTTGATCTCCGTCTCCGCCACGACGATGCTGTCGCGCAGGAGGCGGGCCTTGGCGTGGCGCCGGATCGTGCCGTCGAGCACCATGCAGCCCGCGATGATCCCGATCTTGGAGGAACGGAAGATCTCGCGGATCTCGGCCTGACCCCGCACCTCTTCGGCGTAGATCGGCTTGAGCATGCCCTTCAGGGCAGCCTCCACCTCGTCGATCGCCTGGTAGATGACCGAGTAGTAGCGGATGTCGACACCCTCGCGGTCGGCGAGCTCGGTCGCCTTCCCCTGAGGCCTGACGTTGTAGCCGATGATGACGGCGTCCGAGGCCGAGGCCAGCGTGACGTTCGTCTCCGTGATCGCACCGACACCACGGTCGATGATCCGCACGCTGACGTCGTCGCCCACCTCGATCTTGAGCAGCTCGTCCTCCAGCGCCTCCACCGACCCTGCGGTGTCGCCCTTGAGGATGAGCTTGAGCTCCTGGACCTCGCCCTTGGCCAGCTGCTCGAACAGCTGGTCGAGCGTCTTGCGGCGGGTGGCCTTGGACAGCATCGCGGCACGCATGCGCGCCTCGCGACGCTCGGCGATCTGGCGCGCCTTCCTGTCGTCCTCGACGACAAGGAAGTTGTCACCGGCACCGGAGACCGACGTGAGACCCAGCACCTGGACCGGAGTCGACGGCGGAGCCTCTGTGATGGTCTCGCCCTGGTCGTTGATCATGGCGCGGACACGGCCGTACGCGGAACCGGCCACGATCGAGTCGCCGACGTGGAGCGTGCCACGGTGGACGAGCACGGTCGCGACGGGGCCACGACCCCGGTCGAGGTGTGCCTCGATCGCGATGCCCTGGGCCTGCATGTCCGGGTTCGCCCGAAGGTCGAGCTCGGCATCGGCCGTCAGGATGATGGCCTCGAGGAGCTCCGCCAGGCCGGTCTTGGCCGTCGCGGAGACGTCGACGAACATCGTGTCGCCGCCGTACTCCTCGGGGATCAGCCCGAACTCGGTGAGCTGACCACGTACCTTCACGGGGTCTGCGGTCGGCTTGTCGATCTTGTTGACCGCGACCACGATCGGCACCTCAGCGGCCCTCGCGTGGTTCAGCGCCTCGATCGTCTGCGGCATC
>DAIEHO010000008.1 GCA_027353565.1 Propionibacteriaceae bacterium | reverse complement strand
TGGTTGTCGACATCGACGTCCTCTCGAGATCAGGGTGCTGGGATGAGGATGTCACGCACGATCTGGTCGAGCTCCTCGTCAGCCCCGAGGAACTGACGCAACGTGCGCGCCGTGGCACCGTAGGCGAGGAACTCGGCCGGGGTGAGGCCGTCCGGCTCGTACGCCTTCACGAACTCGGGCATCGTCAGCAGCGCCTCGAGGATGCGCGGCTCGACAGGGAGGTCCATCCGGGGCTCTGAGCTGCCGAGCCTCTGGTAGCGCTGCTGCCAGGCGAACGGCGGTGAGATGACGACGTCGCCGCCGATGAACTCGGAGATCTGCAGGGTGTTGCGGAAGGCCGCGACCAACAGGCGCGCGCGGAGTCCTCGGCTCGTGAACTCCTCGTACGCCCTCTTGAAGGTCGCGATCCCCGCCCACTCGAGGTAGCCGGGGTCGAAGCACAGCTGGTCCCGCTCGTACACGGTCTTGAGCCAGTCGTCGAGGCGCCCGACCATGAGCGTCACGACCGGGCCCATCCTCGAGATGTCCTTGCCCTCCGCCTCACGGCGCGTCAGACCCCGCTCGATGGCCTCGCCGGTGGCGAGGACCTGGGCATGCGTGAAGGAGACGGTGACGTTGATGCTGACGCCGCGGTACGTGGCCTCCTCGATGGCCTCCACCCCCACTGCGGTCGCAGGGACCTTGACGATGATGTTCGGCGCGAGGCTCGAGAAGTACTCGGCCTGCGCGACGAGGGCGGCCGCGTTGCGAGCCAGTCGCGGGTCGGTCTGCATCGACAGGCGGCCGTTGCGGCCCTCATGCTCCTGGAAGGCCGGCAGCAGGAGCGTCGCCGCGTCGAGCGAGACCTCCTCGACGATCTTCCAGCCGATCTCGGACTCGCTGGCCTCTGGCATCTCCGCGGCGAGCTCGGCGATCCTCGCGCTCCAGCGGGGCAGGTCGGAGCGGATGCTCGACAGGGCGATCACCGGGTTGCAGGTCGCGCCCACGGCGCCCCACGAGATCGAGGTCGCGAGCTCCGACCTGGTGGCGGAGTCGTTCCACAGCACGGTCGGCCCGCGCCTCGTCATGATGCCCAGCGGGGTCTCGGAGTCGGTCATGGGGTTCTCTTCGTCGAGGGTCAGGTCACGAACATTCAACCCATGTCACAAGCATGTGTCAACCTTATGTCCTTACATATAAGCCGGGTCGGCCCCTGCTCGGCTTCGGCTCTCGGGGGTCGACCCGACACTCGTGGACCGCGCACCCGGCTCGGCCGCGGACGGCGCCGCCACGCGCAGCCCCCGTACAGGACATGATGGGCCTGTGACCGTGGAACCCACTTGGCAGCTCGGCGTGGCGCTCGTGCTGATGGTTTGCCTGACGCTCGTCGTGTCGAAGGTCGGCGACCTGCGCATCGGGAAGCAGACGGTCGTGGCGGCCGTACGGGCGGTCGTGCAGCTCGCCGTCGTGTCGGTGATCATCGTGGCCGCGCTGCAGCACCTGTGGACGGCGCTGTTGTTCGTCGCGGTGATGTTCGTCATCGGCGTGTACACGACCTCGAAGCGGGTCGGCGTCACCGCGTGCTGGCCCTGGGTCTCGTTGGCGATGGCCGCAGGCATCCTGCCCGTCCTCCTCATCGTGTACTCGACCGGTACGGCACCGCTCAACGGCCTCTCGCTCATCCCGATCGCCGGCATCGTCATCGGCAACATGATGACGGCGCACACCCTCGTCGCCCGCAACTCGTTCACGCACCTCCGGTCCCACCTCGGCGTCTACGAGGCCGGCCTCTCCCTGGGCTTCACCCGCGCCGAGTCGATCCGCCTGGCCGACCCGGACTCGGCGCGCGACGCGACCATGCCGAACAACGACCAGACCCGTACGGTCGGCCTCGTCACACTGCCCGGGGCGTTCATCGGGGTCCTGCTCGGCGGAGGCTCGCCCGTACAGGCCGGCGCGGCGCAGGTGCTCGTCCTGCTGGGGATCATGGCGGGCCAGGCGGCGACCGTGACCGTGGCACACCGCCTGATCCAGCACGCCCGGATCGTGTCGCCGGACCTTCGGCCGGCGCTTCACGCCTAGCCTCGGCCCCCTCCCGGAGCCGCGGGGACGGCCCCCGGGTCGGCTCCTCGCGTCACGGTGGCGCCAGGGGTGCCGCAAGGCGTGCGGATTGCTGAGAAGCTCGAGGACGCATCAGGTCGCCGTGGCCCTGACACCGCTACCCTGGCAAGGATTTTCCCTCCCCGGAAGCACGCGTTACCTGAGAGTTCTTTGGCATTCTCTCAGAGAGCGCTTATGATGGCCCCTGTCCGTGTTCCCCGGAGAAGGAT
>DAIEHO010000283.1 GCA_027353565.1 Propionibacteriaceae bacterium | reverse complement strand
CGGCAACCCCGAGTTCCTCGCCGACCTCGAACTCCGGTCCCAGGGGCTCGACCCCGTCGAGACGCCCGAGGAGTACGAGGCCGCCTGGCCCGAGACGCTCGCGACCCTCGAAGCGCAGGTGGCCGACGAGCACGAGGAGGTCGTCGCGGCCGGTGGCCTCTACGTGGTCGGGTCGGAGCGGCACGAGTCGCGGCGCATCGACAACCAGCTTCGTGGCCGTTCCGGTCGTCAGGGCGACCCGGGCGAGAGCCGCTTCTACCTGTCCCTCCAGGACGACCTGCTCCGGCTGTTCAAGCCCGAGATGATCGAACGGGCGATGACGCTGTCGAAGCTCGAAGACGACGTGCCGATCGAGAACCGGTTCGTGTCGCGGTCGATCGAGGAGGCGCAGAAGCAACTCGAGGGTCAGAACTTCGAGATGCGCAAGAACGTGCTCAAGTACGACGACGTGATGAACCGGCAGCGGCACGCGATCTACGGCGACCGACGCAAGGTGCTCGAGGGCGCCGACGTCGAGAGCCAGCTCCGCGAGACCGTCAATCGGGTGGTGGAGGCCGGCGTCCGCTCGCACACCGAGGGCTTCTCCGAGGACTGGGATCTCGCGAACCTGTGGACCGAGATGCGCAAGAACGTCCTCAAGTACGACGATGTCATGAACCGTCAGCGACACGCGATCTACTCCGACCGCCGCTCGGTGCTCGAGGGCGCCGACGTCGAGGAGAAGCTGCGCGGGACCGTGACCCGCGTGGTCACACAGTTCGTCGAGAACGCGACCCAGGGCTTCGAGGAGGACTGGGACCTCGAGCAGCTGTGGCTCGACCTCAAGCAGCTGTACCCGGTGTCGCTGGACCGTTCCAGCTACACCGACCGCGACGTCACCACCGAGCAGCTGGTGGCGGACTTCACGGCCGACGCCCAGAAGGCGTACGACCTCCGCGAGGAGACGCTCGGCGAGGACGTCATGCGTGAGCTCGAGCGGCGAGTGCTGCTGACCGTGCTCGACCGCAAGTGGCGCGAGCACCTCTACGAGATGGACTACCTGCGCGAGGGCATCGGCCTTCGCGCGATGGCTCAGCGCGACCCGCTCGTCGAGTACCAGCGCGAGGGCGGCGTGATGTTCCAGGCGATGATGGACTCCTTCATGGAGGAGGTCGTCGGCTACCTGTTCAACCTGCACGTCGAGGCGGTACAGCAGCCCGCCCCGGTCCTGGACGACAGTGGCGAGCCCGTGGACCTCGTGGCGGCCGTGAAGCGCTACCACGACGCCGAGCTCGAGGCCGAGGCCGCGGCAGCGCGCAAGCAGCTGCACATCGGCGCTCAAGGCCTCACGGACACGGCGCCCAGGGGCCAGAAGAAGGCTGCGAAGAGCACGTCGGCGTCCCAGGGCGCGCCCGAGCAGGACTCGCGCGACGACGACGGGCCCATGGCCGCGTCGGTGGCCCCGTCGACCGCCCGTACACAGTCAGCCCGTACGTCGAGGCCGGGCTCTGCGGGGCGGCGCAACAAGAAGCGGTGACGGGTCGCTGGTCGTCGCCTAGGGGCCGACGACCAGCGCCGTGCAGCGCCAGCGGTCGCGTCGCCTGTCCAGCCTGTACGCGGCGGCCGCGAACCCGCTCCCCCGACGCAGCCGCAGCGTCACCTCGTACGAGCCATGCGCCGTGTGCTGGAGCCGGATGGATGCGACCGTGGGGGGCGTCCGTCGATACCTACGGCCGGCCTCCACGAGCACACGGAGCGGCGGGTCGTCGAGCCATCGGCTGAGCTGGATCGCCGGCCGCTGTCCCGCGAGCACCTCGGCGATCACCCTCGCCAGCGCACTCGTCATGCGCCGGATCTCCGCGGGGACCTCCTCGCCGGCCGGCCGCGGCATCGCGGCGTCGTCGGACTCGAACGGCAACGTGGGTTGGCTGAGCCAGCTCAGGGTGCTGTCGCCGGCGAGGTCGTCCCAGCGCCATGACGGCGCCCGGACGCCGATGCGCAGGATGCGACAGCTGGCGAGAGCCGGGGTGAGCAGGGGGGTGGAGTCGGCCATGCCTCCACGCTGCACCGCCTGCACCCCGCAGCGCCACCAGTTCCTGCCCCACCTGTGCATAACTCGCCGGCTACGGCGAGAGCAACAGCAGCCGCCCGCCGACGGTGTAGACCACGAGACGGCCAGCAACGGGAGCCGGGCTCGACGCATCGTCTCGGGGCGCAGCAGTGCCACCGCGCGGTCGTGGGCCACGATGACGCCCAGCACGTGGCCGCCGACGAGAAGAGGAGCTGGCCCAGTGCGGTCACCGTCACCCTCAAGGAGGAGGGCTGCCATGAGGCGGACGAGAACACGACGCGTGGTGGACCTCCCCCGAGGGCTGGAAACCCGGTCATCTTGCCGCATCCCTGCGCCGGTCCGCCCCCGGCGCGGGCGCGATGGGTATCGTCGTCGATGAGTCAGTGAAGGAGAACGATGGCTGAGCCGCTGTCCCAGACCGAGATCGCGTCGCTGTCGCGCGGGGTCGGAGGGACGCCGTGGCACCTGACGTTCGTCGATGTGTTCTCGCCGCCGTCCGCCGATGCCGTGCTGAGCCTCAGCGAGGTCGTCGACCGCGTGTCCGACCGTCTGCCGTTCGCGCCGCGGTTCCGCCAGCGCATCCGGGAGACGGTCACCGGGCTCGACTGGGTGGACGACACGGACTTCGACATCCTCCGCCACGTACGGCAGGTGACGCTCGGAGCTCCCGGCTCGCTCACCCAGGTCACCGACCTTGTCGCCGAGGGGATGACGACGCCGTTCGACCCGGCGCACCCGCAGTGGGACCTCGTGCTCGTCGACGGGCTGCGCGGCGGCCAGGTGGCCCTCGTCACCCGAGGCCACCCCTCGTACGTGGATGGTGGGGACCACGTCCATCTGCTGCACGAGCTGTATGACGACCAGGCGATGCCCGAGCGCCCGCGCCTCGTCGAGTGGGAGCCGAAGCCGGAGCCCAACACGGGCGACGACCTCGTGTCGGGGGTGATGGGGAGCCTCAACGACCCGATCGGTATGCTCGGGCGATTCGGTTCTCGCCTCGTCCGTGGGGTCGGCCAGAGCGTCGAGTGGGCCCAGTCCCAAGGGCTTCCAGGCCTGCTGCGCCGGGAGCCGGTGGCACCGATGACCCGCTACGCCGGTGGCGTGCTCGTCCAGCTGGGTGCGGTCAACCGGGTCCGCGACGCCTCGGGGGTCACGACGCACGACGTCCTCATGGCGCTCGTCACGGCCGGCCTGCGGCAGTGGCAGACCCAGCTCGGTGCCGAGCCGAGCGACGTCGTGGCCCTCATCCCGCTGGCGGTGCACGAGCGGGGCAAGGTGCCCTCGTCGATCGGTTGCGCCGTGGCGCCGCAGTACGTGATGCTGCCCGCTCGGAACGCGTCGCCACAGGGACGGATCGACCAGATCGCGTCCCTGACCCGCACCAGGATCGACTCCGGCGCCACCATCGGTGCCGACCGGCTCACGCGGCTGGCCGGGTTCGCGCCGGCGAGCCTGCACGCCGTGGCCGGTCGTACGGTCATCTCGGGACGTGACCACGACCTGTACGTGGGGAACGCTCCCGGGCCGCGTGCTCCCAGGTTCTTCGGGGAGTGGCAGCTCCACTCGAGCTACCCCGTGCTCGGGCTGGCCGACTCCGAGGACCTCACCGTCTGCATCACGTCGTACAACGGCCGCGTCGGTATCGGCGTCGCGGCGGCGGCGCCGGTCAAGGCATTCGTCGATGGCGTGACGAGCGAGCTGAACCGCCTCGACGGAGGTCGGCGGTGACCGTCGTCCTCGTTCCCGTCTCGCGCGACCAGCTGGCGGCACTGCGTGAGGGCCCGCTCTCAGGTCCGCTCGCCGGCTTCGCCGCGACCGCGGCGCTGCGTGACACGTTCGGGCTCGCGGTCGCCGACGACGAGGAGACCGACCGCACGGCGCTGCTGCTCGCGGGGCTGTCGTCGTTGATCTCGTACGGGAACCGGCTCGTCGTGGTCGTCGAGGCCCCCGTCGTCGACACCGGAGATCCCTTCGGCGAGGTCGCGG
>DAIEHO010000244.1 GCA_027353565.1 Propionibacteriaceae bacterium | reverse complement strand
ATGTCTGGATTCCTCGCTGGTGTGGTTGGGGTGCCGACGCACAGCAACTCCGCAGCGAGGAGGCCGGCGTTACTGGGCCTCGCTGCGGCAGCCAAGAAGGAGGGTCGCCCGCGACATGGCCGACACTCTAGCCCAGCAACCTCAGAACTGCCATGGCAGCAACCACCTCAGAACTGCCAGGACCTCTTCGAGAGTCCGTACCAGAAGCCGTCGATGACGGAGGAGCTCTCGTGGTTCGTGCCGGCGGCTGCCCCGAGCGCCACGTACAGCGGCGCCCAGTGCTCGGTACGGGGATGCGCCTCGTGCGCGGCCGGAGCGGTGCGCTCGAAGTCGAGGATGCCCTCGATGTCCTTCGCGGCCAGGGCCTCGGCGGCCCAGTGGTCGAACTCCCTCGATGCCGAGGGCGGGGTGCCGTTGGGTCCCTCCTGCGGGTGGAACCAGCGCAGGTTGTGGGTGGTGAAGCCGGAGGTCACGATGAGCGTGCCCTCGTCGCGGAGCTCCGCGAGCCGCTCCCCCAGCGCATAGAGCTTCCGCGGGTCGAGTGTCGGCAGGCTCAGCTGCAGGACCGGCACGTCGGCCTCGGGGAAGAGCTCGACCAGCGGGACGTACGCGCCGTGGTCGAGGCCACGTCCGGGATCCTGCCGTACGGAGCCGCCGACAGCCCTGGCGACCTTCTGGGCGAGGTCCGGCGCGGGCGGCGCGTCGTACCGGACCTGGTAGTAGCGGTCCTCGAAGCCCCAGAAGTCGTAGATCAGCGGCGTGTGTGCCGTCGTGGACGAGATCGTCGCCGGCGCGGCCTCCCAGTGCGCGGACACCACGAGGATGTCCTTGGGCTTCGGCAGGTCGTTGCCCCAGGTGCGAAGCTCTCCGGTCCACGTCGGGTCGTCCGCCAGAGGCGGTGCGCCGTGGGACAGGTACAGGACGGGCGTGGAGCTCATGTCATGAGTGTAGCAACTAGTTGATGATTAAACCATCTGCCGTGACTGGGGCGTCGCTAGAGTCTGCGGCGTGCCCGCCGTCCTGCCTGAAGCCGCATCCCATCTCACCGGTCCTCACCTCGTGCTCGGCCCGCTGACCGACGCCGATGCGGCAGAGCTGGGGGTCATCCTCCAGGCGCCCGAGGTGTACGCGCACGGGTACGTGATGCACCATCGGCCGACCTCGGACGAGGACGCGACGGCGTTGGCCCTGCAGCGCTTCGTCCACGCCACGCCTCCCAACGGCGTCGGTCACGGCAGGACGCCGTACGCGATCCGTCTTGCTGTCGACACGGCGTCGCTGCCAGCCGGGTCGCTCGTCGGCACCAGCAGCCTCGGCGACTTCGACACGAGCCGCGAGTCCGCGCATCTGGGCTGGACGCTGTACGACCCACGGGTCTGGTCCACGTTCGTGAACCCCGAGGCCAAGCTTCTCCTGCTCACGCACGCGTTCGAGACGCTGGGGTACGGGCGGGTCAAGATTCAGACGGACATGCTCAACACCCGGAGCCAGGCCGCGATCGAGAAGCTGGGAGCCGTACGGGAGGGCGTACACCGTCGTGACGTACCCCGCGAGGACGGTACGTGGCGAGACACGGTGGTCTTCGCGGTCACGATCGACGGCTGGCCGGCTGTCAGAGCGGGCCTTGAGGCACGCATCGCCTGACCCGGCTTCGGGGTTGTCGGTTTCCCAAGGGGTCATACGAAACCTCCACTCACCACACCGAACTCGGTGTGGTGAGTGGAGGTTTGGGCACGTCCCTTGGGAAACCGACCAGGCTCTCGGGTGCCAGGAACCCCAACAGACAGTCCCAGAACTCGACGGGCCTCAGAAGCCCAGACGGTTCAGGTGCTTCGCGTCGCGCTGCCACTCCTTGAGGACCTTGATGTGCAGGTCCAGGTGGACGGGCATCCCCAGCAACGCGGAGATCTGAGCGCGGGCAGCGGTGCCGACCTCCTTGAGCCGGACTCCCTGGTAGCCGATCAGGATCCCCTTCTGCGAGTCCCGCTCGACGACCATGGACGCGAAGATCTCCATGAGCGGCTTGTTCTCAGGACGGTCGGCCCGCAGCCGCATCTCGTCGATGATCACGGTGATGGAGTGGGGCAGCTCGTCGCGTACACCCTCGAGCGCCGACTCGCGGATCAGCTCCGCGATCCTCATCTCCTGCGGCTCGTCGGTGACGATGTCGTCCGGGTACAGCGCTGGGCCCTCGGGCAGCAGAGAGCACAGAAGGTCGGTGACCAGCTCGACCTGCTCGCCGGTGACGGCCGACACCGGGATGATGTGCTCCCACCGGATCCCAGCGCTCTCCTCGAGGTTGTGGATCTCCTGCAGGTGGTTGCGCAGCCGCGACTTGCTCACGAGGTCGGTCTTCGTGGCCAGGGCGACGAGCTTCGGGTGCTGCGGCAGGTCGGAGATCGCGTTGACGATGAACGTGTCGCCAGGGCCGATGTGCTGGTTCGCCGGCAGGCAGACGGCGACGACGTCGACCTCGGTCCACGTGTCGCGTACCAGCGTGTTGAGCCTCTCCCCCAGCAGCGTCCTGGGCCGGTGCAGGCCGGGGGTGTCGACGAGGACGAGCTGCGCGTCCTCGCGGTTGATGATCCCCCGCACGGTGTGGCGCGTCGTCTGCGGCTTCGACGACGCGATCGCGATCTTCTCGCCCACGATCGCGTTGGTCAGCGTCGACTTGCCGGCGTTGGGACGGCCCACGAAGCAGGCGAATCCAGAGTGATGGGTCATGCCGGACTCTCTTCCGCGGCCTGTCGGGCCAGCTGTGTCGCGGCATCGGCCGCTTGGTCGTCGGTCTCGGAGGAGAGCCGTACGAGGACGGTGCCGATCTGGTTGCGCCGTCCGGTCGGGCGGTCGGCGATGAGCTCGAGACCTTCCCAGTGGACGACGGAGCCGGGGATCGGCACCTTGTTGAGCAGCTTGGCCATGATGCCGCCGACCGAGTCGACGTCGTCGTCGTCGAGCTCCAGACCGAACAGCTCGCCGAGGTCGTCGAGAGGCAGCCGGGACACGACCCGGTAGTACCCCTCGGACAGCTTCGTGACCGGCGTCACCTCGTCGTCGTACTCGTCGACGATCTCACCGACGATCTCCTCGAGGATGTCCTCGATGGTGGCGAGCCCGGCCGTGCCGCCGAACTCGTCGACGACGACCACCACGTGGCTGCGGTGGAGCTGCATCTCGCGGAGCAGGTCGTCGACCGGCTTCGAGTCCGGGCAGAACGTGGCCGGACGCATGATCGAGGTGACGACCTCCGAGGTCTGGGCCCCCGGGTTGTCGTACACGCGCTTCATCACGTCCTTGAGGTAGACGAACCCGACGATGTCGTCGAGCCCGCCCGGACCGACGACCGGGATGCGGCTGAACCCCGAGCGCAGAGCCAGGGACGTCGCCTGCCGCAGCGTCTTCTGCGCCTCGATGAAGATGACGTCGGGACGGGGCACCATGACCTGCTTGACGATCGTGTCGCTGAGGTCGAAGACCGAGTGGATCATCCGCCGCTCCTCAGCCTCGATCTGGTTCGACGCCTCGGCCCGGTCGACGTACTCCCGGAGCTCGTCCTCGGATGCGAACGGGCCGTCCGGGAACCCGCGTCCCGGAGTGATGAGGTTGCCGACGACGATCATGATCTGCGGGGCGAAGAACAGGACGGTCGTGAGCAGGCTCATGAGCCTGCCCGTACGGAGCGTGACGCTCGTCGCGTGCTGACGGCCGAGCGTACGGCCCCCCACCGTTGCGACGACGAAGAGGAGCACCATCGAGATCAGCGCCGTGACGAGCAGGCCGGCGGCGATCGACGTGAACGACCTGAACGCCCAGCTGGCGATCGTCGCGACGACCAGCGTCTCGAACGTCAGTACGAGGAACTCGGCCGTCGCGCGCGTCGGCGCCGGGTCGGCGAGGATCTGCTCGACCCGTACAGCCGCCTCGACACCCTCTTCGACGAGGTGCTTCGCACGACCTCGGCTCATGGTGGCGTACGCCGCGTCGATCATCGCGAACACCGCCGCGAGCAGGACGAAGGCGATGGTGAGGCCGATCACTAGCCACTCGGTCACGTGGACGCGTCACTCGCTTCGGTTCGACAGTTGCTTGCCAGGGCAGTCTAGCGATCCGGGCGGCCGGGCGGTCTCCAGCTCAGGCGCGGGCCACCTTGCGCGAGTTCCAGGCGGCGATGATCTGGTCGTTGAGACCGAACATGACGGTCTTCTCCTCGGGCTCCGCGTGGTCGAAGCCGAGCAGGTGGAGCAGACCGTGCACGAGGAGGTACTCAGCCTCCTCGTCCGTCGTACGTCCGTTGTCCGCTGCTTGTCTGGCCGTGACGGCCGGGCAGAGCACGATGTCCCCCAGCAGCCCGAGCGGCGGCTCCTCGTCGTCCTTCGGCGGCCGCAGCTCGTCCATAGGGAAGCTGAGCACGTCGGTCGGTCCGGGCTCGTCCATGAACCGTACGTGGTAGTCGGACATCGTCGTCTCGTCGACGAGCATGATCGACACCTCCGCCTGGGGGTGGATGCGCAGCCTGTCGAGCGTGAACCGCGTGAGCGCCACGAGCCCGAGCTCGTCGGCCTCGATGCCGGACTCGTTGTTGATGTCGATCATCACGATCTCCTGGTCGGCGGAAGCTGCGCCTCGTACCGGTCGTACGCGGCGACGATGCGGCCCACGAGCTGATGGCGTACGACGTCGTGGCTCGTCAGGTGACAGAACGCGACATCGCCGACGCCGTCGAGCACGGTCTGCACCTCGCGCAGCCCCGACCTCTGCCCGTTCGGCAGGTCGACCTGCGTCACGTCGCCGGTGACGACCATCGTGGACCCGAACCCGAG
>DAIEHO010000227.1 GCA_027353565.1 Propionibacteriaceae bacterium | reverse complement strand
CTCGACGAGCCGGGCCATCTGGGCGAGCTGGGTGTCGGCACCGACACGCGTCGCCTGTACGAGGAGGCGGCCGGTGGTGTTGACCGTACCGCCGACGACCGCTGAGCCGGGAGAGACGTCGACGGGTACGGACTCGCCGGTGACCAACGACGCGTCGATGGCGGACATGCCCTCCACGATGACGCCGTCGGCAGCGATCTTCTCGCCGGGGCGCACGACGACGAGGTCGCCGACCTTGACGACATCGGCAGGTACGAGCAGCTCGACGCCGTCGCGGAGCAGCGTGGCCTGCTTGGCGCCCTCGTTGAGCAGCGCCTCCAGCGCGGAGCCGGCGCTGCGGCGCGCGCGGGCCTCGAAGTACCGGCCGAGCAGGATGAAGGTGACGATCGCGACGGAGGCCTCGAAGTACACTTCGACGCCCATCCCTCCCGTCGAGCCGACGATGAGCGCGTACACGGACTGCGCGAACGCGGCGATCGTGCCGACCGAGACGAGCGTGTCCATGGTGGTCGCGCCATGGCGCAGGTTGACCCACGCGGAGCGGTGGAAGGGCCAGCCGGCCCAGGCGACGACGGGCGTCGCGAGGACGAGGGAGACCCACTGCCAGCCCATGAAGTGGAGCGCGGGGATCATGCCCAGGAGGATGACCGGCACCGCGAGGGCTGCAGAGATCGTGACCCGTCGTCGCAGGAGGAGGGCGGCGTCCGGCGGGGGTGGCGCGTCGGGCACGGGAACGCTGGCCCCGTACCCGGCAGCCTCGACGGTCTTGATGAGGTCCTCGACGGCCATGCCGACGGGTGCGAGGACGAGCGCCTTGTTGGTGGCGTAGTTGACGCTCGCCGAGACGCCGTCAACCTTGCCGAGCTTCTTCTCGACACGAGCAGCGCACGAGGCACAGGTCATCCCTGTGACGTCCAGGACGATGGACTCCCGGGCGTCGGGACGTGTGCTGACGGACGTCGACATCAGGCGGCGACGACCGTGTACTCCCCGGCCTCGGCGACGGCGTCCTTCACTGCGGCGAAGTCGACGGGAGCGTCGGACGTGATGACCATCTGGCCGCCCTCGAGCGTGACCTGGACCTCGGTGACGCCGGGAACTGCCTGAACCTCTTCGGTGACGTGTGCGACGCAGTGGCCGCAGGTCATGCCGGTGACGGTGTAGGTGGACTGCATGGGAACTCCTTGTGAGCTCATCGGACGAGCCGGGCGATGGCCTGGCTTGCTTCGTGGATCTTGTCGTCTGCCACGCTACCCCCGGTGCGTACGGCGTCCTTGATGCAGGATCCGAGGTGGTCGTCGAGCAGCGCGAGGGCGAACGCCTCGAGAGCCTTGGTGACCGCGGAGACCTGCGTGAGGATGTCGATGCAGTACTTGTCGTCGGTGACCATCTTCTCGAGGCCACGGACCTGCCCCTCGATGCGGCGCAGTCGGTTGAGGTATGCGGTCTTGGCCTCGTCAGCGCGAGGCGTGATGACTTCAGCCATGCCACCACTATACCCGTACCCGGTATGAGTCTCCAAGGGCGGGGTGGTCGGCCCGGACGGCAGCCCGTACGCGGGCGCGCGCGGCCCCGGGCCCGTCCGGCGCGCAGGGGCGGTGGCCCGTCGATCCGCGCTCTGGCAAGGCCGAGAAGTCCATTCACATGACCTGGTTGGAAGTGTGGACAAATAGCGGTCAACCCGCGCTATAGCGCATGGCTTCCGGCACCGTCCACCCGGGTACGGCGTGTCGCGCGGGTCCGTCGGTCCACAGCCCAGGTATCTCTCGTCCACTGCCTGCGTGATGTATCGCCCCTTGTCACAGCGCTATTTGCAGTTGCTTTGCAGGCTCCTCCACAAGTTCTCCCCAGAGGATGGTGGATGCGGGAGGGCGTGTCCACGCTGAAGGGCTGGAACCGTCCCCAGACCGTCCACAAGGGGTGTGGATAAGTCCGCCGGGATCCTTGGGCGTGTCGCGGTGAACGTCTCTACGTTGAGCCCTTGACCAGAGCCCCGAGGGGGGCTTGAGCGGGACTGTCAGTGCTGATGTCTAGCGTGACGTACAGGTGAGTTCCGGCGGTCCGAAAGGGGGAGCAAGGCATGACCTTGGCTGAGGTGCGCGACTTCGCGCAGACGGACCGCACTCCTCCCCAGGACGTCCCCGCTGAACAGTCGGTTCTGGGCGCGATGATGATGAGCAAGGACGCCATCGCGAACGTCGTCGAGACGGTCAAGGGTCGCGACTTCTACCGCCCCAGCCACGAGCTGATCTACGACGCGATCCTCGACCTGTACGGGAAGGGCGAACCGGCGGACCCCATCACGGTGGCGGCGGAGCTGACCCGACGCGGGGACATCGGCAAGGTCGGCGGCCACGTCTACCTCCACGACCTCCTGTCCACGGTCTCGATCGCCGCGAACGCGGGCTACTACGCCGACATCGTGCGTGAGAAGGCGGTGCTGCGCCGGCTCGTCGAGGCGTCGATCCGGATCGCGCAGATGGGCTACGAGGGGACCGGCGAGGTCGCCGACATCGTCGACCTGGCCCAGCAGACGATCTACAACGTCACCGAGGGCAAGACGAGCGAGGACTACAAGCCACTCTCTGAGCTCATCGAGCCGACGTGGAACGAGCTGGAGGCGATCGCGTCCCGCGGTGGCCGGCTCGCGGGCGTACCGACGGGCTTCGCCGAGCTCGACGAGCTGACCAACGGCCTCCACCCGGGCCAGATGATCATCATCGCCGCGCGACCCGCCATCGGTAAGTCGACGCTGGCGCTGGACTTCGCTCGCAGCGCCGCGATCAAGCACAAGCAGACGACCGCGATCTTCTCGCTGGAGATGAGCGCGTCCGAGATCATGACGCGTCTGCTCAGCGCGGAGGGCGGCCTCAAGCTCCACCACCTCCGCACGGGCAAGCTCAGCGACGAGGACTGGGAGCGCCTCGCGAAGGTGACCGGTCGCATCGAGTCAGCGCCCCTGTACATCGACGACTCGCCCAACCTCACGATGATGGAGATTCGCGCGAAGGCCCGCCGGATGAAGCAGCGGTACGACCTGAAGCTGGTCATCATCGACTACCTGCAGCTGATGAGCAGCGGCCGGAAGGTCGAGAACCGCCAGGTCGAGGTCTCCGAGTTCTCACGCCAGATCAAGCTCCTCGCCAAGGAGCTCGAGATCCCCGTCATCGCGATCTCCCAGCTCAACCGCGGCTCCGAGCAGCGCACCGACAAGAAGCCGTTGCTCTCCGACCTCCGCGAGTCCGGCCCCTTGGAACAGGACGCCGACATGGTCCTCCTGCTCCACCGCGAGGATGCCTACAACAAGGACGAGCGCCCCGGCGAGGCGGACTTCATCATCGCCAAGCACCGCAACGGAGAGACCAAGACCATCACCGCGGCATTCCAGGGTCACCTGTCGAGGTTCGTGGACATGCAGCAGGCGTAGCTCACCACCACCGCTGCCGCCCACCCGACTCCCCGATGTCGAGGTTCGTGGACATGCAGCATGCGCAGCTCACCACCACCACGTCCACCACCGCTGCCGCCCACCCGTCTCCCCGATCCTGGAGACACGGCCGAGGCACGGAGCAGGGGGACTCAGCGGGCCTGGTTCGTCGTGGACCGGCCCGGGGTGGGGGCGACCGTCGTTGCTGCCCTGGCATGGATCGCAGGTGTCGTGGCCGTCCGGTCCGGGTTGGACACTGTCAGGGCCTCCGGCGCGGGGGCGGCTCTGGGGGCCGGCCCTGCGGGAACGTACTGCAGCTCCGGGGAGCCGTACGTGTCAGCTGCACGCGGTGGGCGGAGGGGCTCTTGCGCGACAGCGGTCGACAGCTCGCACAGGCTCAGGCCCACGAGCATGAGGGTGCAGGCGATGATCATGGCGCTGATCCTCTTACTCCACATCGACGTTCCTCCGGTCAACCGGTGCGCCGCTCTGGCGTCCCCCAATGCCCGCGAACGTCGGAACCTCCGACTTCCACATCCCCCGACGCGGAGACTAGGGGAAGACGTCGAGCCGGCGCGTCGAACCCGATAGTTCTCTCATCAACTACGTGTCCGGCACGCCACTTCTCGGCGGCAGGGCGACGTTGCCAGGCTTCCCCCTGCCCGAAGGTCGGCACGCAGCACCCTGTGGCCGGCTGCCTACCAGCGGCCCTGGCTGCCTACCAGCGGACCCGGTCGCCGGGGACGACCTCGACCGTACGAACGGGGTGACGCATCG
>DAIEHO010000212.1 GCA_027353565.1 Propionibacteriaceae bacterium | reverse complement strand
ACAGGGGCGGCGGAGCGCGCTCTTCCCGTGGAGGCGCTCGTGGCCGCTGGGGTGCTGGAGCGTGACGGCGATGAGGTGCGAGCGCTGGTGGACATCCGCCCCTACGCGTCGCCGGACGACGGGGCGGACGGTTGGCTGGTGAGCGACCATGCGGCGACCCTCGACACTGCACGCGGAGCACCTCGCGAGGACCACGTCCTGGGGGTGTCGCCGGCATCGACGACTCTGGCGCAGCTCGCACTGCGTCGGCCGGTGGACCGTGCGCTCGACCTGGGTACGGGCTGCGGGGTCCAGGCACTGCACCTGGCGAAGCACGCGCGGTCGATCGTTGCGACTGACCTCAACCCACGTGCCCTGCGGCTCGCCGACCTCGGGCTCCGGCTCAGCGGTGTCGACGCCGACCTCAGGCTGGGGTCGCTCTACGAACCGGCAGGCGACATCCCGTACGACCTCATCGTCACCAACCCGCCGTTCGTCATGTCGCCGCCGTCGGAGGCGCGGCTGACGTATCGCGAGAGCGACTTCACGGCAGACGGTCTTATGCGATCCGTCGTGACAGGGTCCGTCGGGCATCTCGCCCCCGGCGGCGCTCTTCAGGTGCTCGGCAACTGGGCGCACACCACAGGCGAGCCCTGGGACGAGCGCCTCGGCAGCTGGATCACCGGCACCGGCTGCGACGCCCTGGTGATCCAGCGCGAGGTCCTCGACCCGTACGAGTACATCGAGATCTGGCTCGCCGACGCCGGGCTGGCGGGGACACCGACGTACCGGCGCGCGTACGAGACGTGGCTGGACTACTTCGACCAGCTCGGCATATCGGGCATCGGCATGGGCTGGATCACCCTCGTCAATGCGGCGCGCGACGTGCCGGACGTGCGGATCGAGGAATGGCCGCACGCCGTCGAGCAGCCGGTCGGTCCAGCCCTCGCCGCGCACTTCGACGCCATCGGTCCTGCCACGTGGGGTGACGAGAGGGTTCTCGATCATGCCTGGCGACTCACCGACGACGTCGCCCAGGAGACGCTCGGAGCTCCCGGAGCGGAGGACCCTGCCCACATCGTCCTGCGCCAGCAGCGCGGGCTTCGCCGGGCGGTCGAGGTCGACACCGCGCTCGGTGGCGTACTCGGTGCATGCGACGGCGACCTCACGCTCCGCGAGATCCTGGGTGCGGTCGCCCGGCTGCTCGAGGTCCCGGAGCCCGATCTGGTGGCCGACGTCCTCCCCCGGTTCCGTGCCCTCATCGCGGACGCCTGGTTCGCCACCGGCTGACAGGAAGCTGACAGGAGGTGCGCGTGGGGCCCTGCAGCTCGGCTTCGGTGCTGCAAAGGCCCGCCTCGGTCAACAGGATGGTCCGCGCGATGGGGCGAGGCTCGGCGACGGACAGGACCCGCCCGACCGAACCGGACGAGCCACACCAGACGAGAGGGCAGGACGCGGCCGACCGAACCGGACGAACCAAACCAGACGAGAGGACAGGACACCGGGCTGCCCATCCTCGGGCAGCTGGATGCGAGGCGGGCGCCCGTCGTGCCGAGCCGAGGTCAGGCCCCCACCGCGTGCCCGTCGGCGAGCGGAACATGACGTCGTGCCGAGCGTTATGGGTCCTCTCGCCCAGCCGTAAGGGCTCTCTCGCGCCGCGGTACGGTCCCCTCCGGAGGGACCGTGGGCGCTCATCGGGCTTTCCAGAACTGCTCGCCGAGCGGTGCCCATGTCCGGGTTCGGGGGGCGTGAAACGGCGGTTCTGGGGTTCTGGTCTACAGTGACGACGTTTCCGTACCCTAAGGAGTGCCAGTGGCTGGCCGCCGACTCGTGATCGTCGAGTCGCCTACGAAGGCGACCAAGATCGCTTCGTACCTCGGCGCTGGCTACGTCGTCGAGTCGAGTCGTGGACATGTCCGCGACCTCCCGACGAGTGCGGGTGAGGTGCCGGACAAGTACAAGAAGGAGCCGTGGGCACGGACGGGCATCGACGTCGACAACGGCTTCACCCCCCTGTACGTGGTGACCGCCGACAAGAAGGCCACGATCAAGCTGCTCAAGGCGAGGCTGGCTGACGCCGACGAGCTCTTCCTCGCAACCGACGGTGACCGCGAGGGCGAGGCCATCGCGTGGCACCTGCTGCAGGAGCTCAAGCCGAAGGTCCCGGCGCGGCGCATGGTGTTCCACGAGATCACTCCGCAGGCCATCGCCGACGCCGTCGCGAACCCGCGTGAGCTCGATACCGACCTCGTCGACGCTCAGGAGACCCGCCGCATCCTCGACCGCCTGTACGGCTACGAGGTCAGCCCGGTGCTGTGGCGCAAGGTCATGCCGCGCCTGTCCGCGGGCCGCGTCCAGTCCGTCGCCACCCGGCTGGTCGTCGACCGCGAGCGCGAGCGGATCAGCTTCGTCGCCTCCTCCTACTGGGACGTCGACGCCACGCTCGACGCCGGTGCCGAAGCGACCCCGAGCACGTTCAACGCCCGCCTCACCTCGGTCGGCGGTACGAGAGTGGCGCAGGGCCGCGACTTCACTGCGGCAGGCACCCTCCGCGGCACGCTGGTCCACCTCGACCAGACCGCGGCTGAGACCGTCGCCACAGCGATCCGGGGCGCGAAGGTGGCTGTGACAAGCGTGGACGCCAAGCCGTACACGCGACGCCCCTACGCCCCGTTCCGCACCACGACGCTCCAGCAGGAGGCCGGCCGCAAGCTCGGCTTCACCGCGCAGCGGACCATGTCGGTCGCCCAGGACCTGTACGAGGGCGGCTGGATCACGTACATGCGTACCGACTCGGTCACGTTGTCCGACACCGCGATCGCGGCGGCGCGGGCCCAGGTACTGGCCCTGTACGGCCCGAGCTACCTCCCGGCCAAGCCCCGCGTGTACGCGTCGAAGGTCAAGAACGCCCAGGAGGCGCACGAGGCGATCCGGCCTGCGGGTGAGGTCTTCGCGAGCCCGGCCGAGACGGGGCTGACCGGTGACCAGCGGCGCCTTTACGAGCTCGTGTGGATGCGGACGGTCGCCTCCCAGATGAACGACGCCACCGGCGAGTCGATGTCGGTGCAGATCTCCGCCACCCACACCGCCGTCCCGGTCCTCGACCGCACCGTCACCGAGTGCACGCTCACGGCATCGGGCCGTACGATCACGTTCCCCGGCTTCCTCAAGGCGTATGTCGAGGCGCACGACGACCCCGACGAGACCTCCGACGACTCGCAGGCACGGCTGCCGCAGCTGGCGGTGGGCAAGGGTCTGGACGTCCTCGACGTCGTGCCGGCGGGTCACGAGACCCGTCCTCCGGCCCGCTACACCGAGCCGAGCCTCGTCGCCAAGCTCGAGGAGCTCGAGATCGGGCGTCCGAGCACGTACGCGTCGATCCTCCGCACGATCACCAGTCGCGACTACGTCTTCAAGAAGGGCTCGGCGCTCGTACCCACCTGGCTCGCGTTCGCCGTCACTCGTCTCCTCGAGGAGCACTTCGGCCACCTGGTCGACTACGCGTTCACCGCGGACATGGAGCAGACGCTCGACGAGATCGCGAACGGTGGTGCCGACCGCAAGGCCGTGCTGAACGACTTCTACTTCGGGACGGACGCCGAGGGCGACGAAGGCCTCCGCGAGTCCGTCACCGACCTCGGGGACATCGACGCTCGCGCCCTGTCGAGCTTCCCCGTCCCAGGCGACCCCGACATCACGATCCGCGTCGGGCGCTCCGGCACGTACATCGAGACCACAGACGGTCGGCGCGCGAACGTGGCCGAGGACCTGCCGCCCGACGAGCTCACCGCCGAGTACGCCCACCAGCTGCTCGACACTCCTGTCACCGCGGAGCGGGAGCTCGGCATCGCACCCGACACCAAGCTGCCGGTCGTCGCGAAGGACGGCCGCTACGGCCCGTACGTGACGGAGGTCCTCGGAGAGGGCGCGCCGAAGACGGCCAAGCCGCGTACGGGCTCGCTGTTCAAGTCGATGTCGATCGACACCATCACCCTCGAGGACGCCATGCGGCTGCTGAGCCTGCCCCGTATCGTGGGCGAGGCCGACGGTGAGCCGGTCACGGCTCAGAACGGCCGCTATGGCCCGTATCTCAAGAAGGGCACAGACTCGCGCTCGCTCACCAGCGAGGACCAGATCTTCGACGTCACGCTCGAGGAAGCGCTCGCCATCTATGCGCAGCCGAAGCAGCGGGGCCGGGCTGCGGCCGCCGCCCCGCTCAAGGAGCTCGGCAACGACCCCGTGACCGGCACCCCGATGGTCGTCAAGAGCGGCCGTTTCGGCCCATACGTCACCGACGGCACGACCAACGCCACGCTGCGCAAGGACGACGACGTCGAGGAGCTGACCCCGGAACGCGCCGCCGAGCTTCTCGCCGACAAGCGTGCGAAGGGCCCGGCGCCGAAGAAGGCACCCGTTCGTCGGAGCGCCCCGGCCGGGAAGAAGACGGCAGCCACGAAGGCCACGGCGACGACGAAGACCTCGGCTACGACGAAGGCCTCGGCTACGACGAAGGCCTCGGCCGTGGCGAAGAATCCGGCGACCGCCAAGAAGCCGACAGCCCTGACGGCGCGTACGGTGACGGCGCGAGCCAAGAAGGGCTGACGATGCCGGGGCTGTTCGTCGTCCTCGAGGGCGGGGACGGTGCCGGAAAGTCGACCCAGCTCACCCGGCTCGCGGCCTGGTTGCGAGAGGCGGGCCATGAGGTCGTCGTCACGTACGAACCGGGCGACACCCGTCTCGGCGCCACCATCCGGACGCTCGTGCTCGACCAGTCGTCCGGTGACATCACTCCTCGCGCGGAGGCCCTGCTGTATGCCGCCGACAAGGCGCAGCACGTGTACGAGGTCGTGCGTCCCGCCCTCGAGGCCGGCAAGGTCGTCGTGTGCGACCGGTACGTGGACTCGATGATCGCGTACCAGGCGGCGGGCCGGTCGCAGGATGCCGACGAGATCCGTGGCCTCGCCGACTGGGCGACCGGGGCGCTCGTCCCCGACCTCACCGTCGTCCTCGACGTACCGGTCGAGAGGGCCCTGGGCGAGAAGACGGACCTCGACCGCATGGAGTCGGCCGGTGCGGACTTCCACGCCCGCGTCCGCTCGTACTTCCTCGACCTCGCATCCCAGGCCCCCGCCCGCTACCTCGTCCTGCAGGGCCGCGAGGACCGCGACGCGATCGAGGCTGCGATCAGGGCTCGGGTGGAGACCCTCCTGCCCTGAGCCGTGCACGGTGCTCACACGCGAACCGCCGCACAGCGTGTCGCTGTACGGCGGTCGTGGGCCAGCCTGGACCTACGAGAAGAGCTTGTCGTTCTTGCGGCGGATACGGCCACTGTGGATGGCGCCGTCGAACGCGATGCGGCCACCGCCCACGGTCGCGAGCAGAAGGCCCGTGCCCGCGAGCAGGACCTCGACGACCCCGATGAAGTCGGTGGCTCCCGGCTGGAACGGGCTGACGACGCCCCACTGCACGAACACGAGGACAGCGATCGAGAGCAACGTCAGCGCAAGCCCGGCGATCCGGGTGCCCAGTCCTATCAGCAGCATGACCGTGATCGCGATCTCGAGCCCGATCTGCGCGTACGCGACGATCCCCGGGCTCGGCATGATGGTCGCGGCCCACATGTCCCGGGTCGCGGTGAGGTGGGTGATGTGCTGGTAGGCGCGGATTCCGACCACTGCTGCGATGACGAGGCGGAACACCACGAGGCCGAACGACGGAAGTCCCTTGTACGTGCTGGGTGTGGAGAACCGGGTGACCATCGGCTCGTCCGTGTCGGGTGCGGCGATCACCTTGCCCAGCTGACGGTCGCGTGCCGCGCGCTCCTCGCGGCGCAGCCGTGCCATCTCCTGCGCGTCGAGCACCGCGGTGTGCCCCGTTACGGGGGCTCCGGGGACCTGAGCGGTCGCGGTGAACCCGGCAGCGCCAGCGGCCGCGGCGCCCAGGGGAAGCGCCACACTGGGGGCCTCGTCACGGAACAGCGAGCGCTGGGACCCGGTGGTCTCGGCCTCGGAGTCGATCGCGTTCTCCGGGATCAGGTGGGGCTCCGGGTGCACCTCGGCCCACGACGACGGCGGTTCGATGGGGTGGATCCGCGTCGGCTCCTCTACGGCGCCGGGCTCGACCGGGTTCGCGACCGGTGCCGCCACCACAGGCTGTGTGCCGACGGGTGCGACTGCGGGCTCAGCGGCCACGACAGGCTCCGGGGCCACGGGTGCGGGTGCCGCGACTGCGTGTGCCGGCATGAAGTCGTCGGCTTCGCTCACGCGCTCGGTGGCGACGTCGGCGGGCTCGGGCTCGTACGGTTCCGGGACGACCGGGTGCGAGCTGAACTCGTCGGCCTCGTACACGCGCTCCGGGGCGATGTCGGGTTCGCCGCCAACCGGCACGGTGCCGAACGCTGCGGCCGGCCCGGCCGGTGCGCCGGCCGGCGTCACCACGGCGGGCGCGGGCTCGGCGGGCACAACGGCCTCCCTCACCACGGGCTCTGAGGTTGTCGGCTCGCTGACCGCAGCGGGCGTCATGACGGCCCCCGGCTCAGCCACCGGCGTACGCTCCTCGAGCGTCGGGGCACTGCCTTCAACGACCGGGGCCGGCCTCTCGACGACAGGGGCGCTCTGCTCGGCCACCGGCACAGGGGGGGCCTCGGGGGGCTCATCTGTCTGGGTGAACCACGAAATGGCCTCGTCCACGCTCTTCCGCAGCGGATGCGACTCGTCCGGTTGGTTCGTCACGGCTTCTCCTCGGTCCAGATCCTCGGGTGGTCAGACAGTGCCATCGTCCCACTCGGCTCAGCGTTGCTCAGGGAGCCCGTCGCGCGTGCCGTCCGAATAGGCCCTCGTCGCAGCGGCGTAGGGTCGAGCCCGTGAGCACACATCCGAAACTGGAGGAGGCGCCGATCCTGCCGGGGCTCGCCGAGTCCGTCGCGATCAGCCGCCGGGCCATCGACCGCCACGCGTACGCTCATGACGCCTCCCACTACCAGCTCGTTCCCTACGCCGTGGCCACGCCGACGAGCGCCGCCCAGGTCGCCGCCCTGTTCCGGGCCGCCAAATCCGCCGGCCGTGCGGTGACGTTCCGCGCGGGTGGCACGTCTCTGTCAGGCCAGGCCGGCACCTCCGACATCCTCATCGACACCCGCCACCACTTCCGCACCGTCTCCCTTACCCCTGACGGCTCCGTTCTCACCGCCGGCCCCGGCACGACGGTCAACCGCGCCAACGCCGCGCTGCGCCGGCACGGCCGCGTGCTCGGACCCGATCCCGCGTCGGAGATCGCGTGCACGATCGGTGGGATCGTCGCGAACAACTCGTCGGGCATGACGTGCGGGACCCACGCGAACCCGTACGCGACCCTCGACTCCCTCGTCGTGGTCCTCCCCAGCGGCACGATCCTCGACACGGGCGCGCCCAAGGCGGGGGAGAAGCTTCGCCGGCTTGAGCCGGGCCTCTACGCGGGCCTGGCCACCCTGCACGCCCGCGTCAGCTCCGACCCGGCGATGGCCGAGACCGTACGCCGCAGGTTCTCGATGAAGAACACGATGGGGTACGCGGTCAACGCGCTGCTCGACTACGAGGACCCGCTCGACATCCTCGCCCACCTGCTCGTCGGCAGCGAGGGCACGCTGGGCTTCATCGCCGAAGCCCGTTTCCGGACGCTCCCGGTCCCGGCGCACGTCGGTACCGCCCTGCTCACCTTTCCCTCGCTCGCGACCGCGACCGAGGCTCTGCCCGCGTTGGTCGACTCGGGCCTCACGGTCATCGAGCTCATGGACGCGGCGTCCCTCCGGGTCGCCCAGGG